>NZ_JBEZYB010000075.1:0-36443 GCF_040638285.1 Amycolatopsis sp. NPDC026612 | reverse complement strand
CCGTCCGGATCCCCGCGCTGGTCACCGTCGTCGCGGTGCTCCTCGGGTTCGCACTGCGCGGCGGTTTCACGTCCGGTCGAGCCGGTGCACGGCCACTTCGCGCACGACGAGCAGCACCGCGGCCGCCACCGGCACCGCAACGAACGCGCCCACCACGCCGAGCAGTGCGAACCCGAGGAGCACCGCGACGACGGTGACCAGCGCGGGGATCCGGACGGCGCGGCCGACGATCTTCGGCAGCAGCACGTAGTCCTCCAGCACCCGGTAGCCGACGAAGAAGCCCAGGGTCGCCAGCCCGACCGGCACCGACACCGTGAGCGCGAGGAGGCTGGTGCCTGCCCCCGCTGCGACCGAACCCGCCACCGGTACCAGGTCGAGCACGGCGACGAGCGCGGCGAGCACGAGCGGGTAGGGCACGCCGAACGCCGAGAGCCAGGCGAACGCCGCCGTCCCCGCGATCAGCGACACCACGACGTTGCCGACGAGGTACGCGCCGACCTTCCGGAAGACCGCGTCGCCGATCAGGATCACCCGTGGCCGCCGGGAGCGCGGAGCCAGCCGGTACAGCGCCGTGCGGATCCGTGGGAAGTCGGCGACGAAGTAGGTGGCGAGCACCACGACGATCACGGTGTCGCCGAGCAGCCCGGCGAGCGACTTCGCCACGTCCGCCCAGTGGACGGACCGGACGGCGGCCTCGAGACCGAAGGTTTCGTTGGCGCGGCCCAGCAGGGTGCCGTGGTCGCGCAGCTGGGTCAGGGAGCGCGGAGCGCCGTTCCGCAGCTGCGTCGCCTGCTCGGCCAGCGGGACGGCGGCCGCGGCGACGGCACCGCCGAGGACGGCCAGTCCGGTCACGACGACCACGGCGGCGGCGAGCGCGCGGGGCACCCGGCGCGCGAGCCGGGCGGTCACCGGTTCGAGCCCGACGGCGAGGAAGAACGCGATGCCGATCAGCAGCAGCACGTCGGAGGCCGCGAGGACGAGCTCGACGACCGCGACCGTGACGGCCACCCCGGCCGCGGCGAGCATCCCGGTGAAGAACGGCGACCGGCGGTCGATCGGTTTTCCCGGCGCGCCCAACGGCTCTTCCTGCCGGGCCGCCGCTCCTTCGGCTTCGCCGACGGGATGCCCGGCGCGGTAGGCCCCTCGTCCGCTCGTTGCGTGCATGAGCGGGCGGCTACCCGCACGCGGCGCGGCCGAATCCCCCCGATCCGGGCGGGCGGTCAAGTCCACGCTTCCCGGTGACGGCGGCCGCCTGCCGTTGCCGGAACCGTTGCGGTGCCGGGAAAATCGGTTATGAGCTTCAAGAGTCTCCCGCTCGTCCCGGTCATCGCCGTACTGGCCGCGTTCGCGGTGTGCCCGGAAGCGGCGGCCATCAGCGCGCCGCGGTTGCTGATCAACCAGGACTTCCCCGATCCGGACGTCGTCAAGACGGCCACGGGCTACTTCGCGTTCTCGACGAGCACCGGAACAACACGGATTCCCTTCGCCGCCTCCCCGGCACCGGAAGGGCCTTGGCGGATCACCGGCGACGCGCTCGCGGCCGTCCCCGCGTGGGCCAAACCGGACGGCGGGTTCTGGGCACCGGACGTCACGCAGCTGGCGGACGGGACGTTCGTGCTGTACTTCGCGGCCGCGCAGACGGCCGGCGGCGAGATGTGCCTCGGCGCGGCGACGGCGAAGAAGCCGGAGGGGCCGTACACCCCGGCCGGCGACCGGCCGCTGGTGTGCGTGCCCGACGACCACGGGGACATCGACCCGCAGACGTTCGTCGACGCGGACGGATCCCGGTACCTGCTCTACAAGAGCGACGGTGCGGCCACCGGGCCGCCGTCGGCGATCTGGGCGCAGAAGCTGCAGGCCGACGGCCGCACGCCGGCCGGCCCGCGCACCGAGTTGCTGAGGGCCGACCTCACGGCCGAGAAGGCGGTCGTCGAGGCGCCTTCGGTGGTGAAGACGCCGTCTCGCTACTTGCTGTTCTATTCCGCCGACACGTTCCAGAACACGGGTTACCACACGTGTTACGCGTCCGCGCCGACGCTGGCGGGCTCGTTCGTGAAGGCCGACGCCCAGTTCCTGTCCACGGACCTGCTCGGCGGCAAAGTGGACGCACCGGGCGGCGCCGACGTGGTGGACGGCCACATCTTCTTCCACGGCTGGCTGGGCGGCGGCCGCACCGCGCGCGGCCTGTACGAGCTGCCGATTTCCTTCCCGGGCGACGTGCCGCAGCTGGGCTGAGCTGTCACCCACCCGGGTAACGCTCCGGTTGGGTGGCCCGGCGCCCGGATATCCGGGAGGCGAGGAACGGAGGAAGCGTCATGACGGTGTGGTGGGGACTGGCGGGCTTGCTCGGGCTGCTGGGGTGGTGCGGGCTGCTCCGGAGCCACCGGGCCGACGGCGCGGCCGTCGAGGACGACCCGCTGGCCCGCTATCCGGTGGCTCGTGAGCCGGCGTCCCCGAACGCCGACGCGGCGCACACACCGCTCATGACCCCGGCGATCACCCCGGAAATGCTGGCACAGCCTCGCCCGGACGTGCCGGAGTCGGGGAGCATCGCGGGGGAGATCCCGGCTCCACGGCCGCAAACCCCGGGGGAGGGGGAAAATCGGGAGGTGCGGGTGCCCGCGGTGCCTCAGGGAGGGGCGCCGCCCGCGGCTCGGCACGAAGGGATCGCGCGGCCGCAGCCACCGGCCTCCGCCGTTCCGCGGCAGCCCAGGCATGCGCTGGGCCCGGCGGAAACTCCGGGGGTACCGCAGGCTCGGCCGGAACCGGAAACCCGGCCCGTCCCGGCTTCGAAGCCGCAAGCTCGCGAGCCGGAGCCGGAGCCGGAGCCGGAGCCGGCGGCGGTGCGGCACAAGGAAATCCCCGTGCGGCGATCGCTCCCCGGCTCGATCCTGCACGGGCTCGCCGGCCCGGCGAAGCGGCTCCTGCGGCGGAACTGACCCGCCTTCAGGGCAGTGGCACGCGGGTCCCGGCCACCCCGGCGAGGAGGTCGCCGTGGTCGTCGATGCGGTCGAGGACCTCGTCGGCCGTGAACGTCAGGTGCGTGACGTGGCGGCAGGCGCGGACCTCGTCCCACGTCACCGGGGTCGACACCGTCGGCCGGTCGCGGCCGCGGAGTGAATACGGGGCGACCGTGGTCTTCGCCGGGTTGTTCTGGCTCCAGTCGATGAACACGCGGCCCGTGCGCTGGGCCTTCGCCATCACGGCGGTCACCGACTCCGGCGTCTCCCGCGCGAGGCGCTGGGCCAGCCCCTTGGCGTAGGTGGACGGCGCCGCCGGGTCGTCGGTGCGGATGCCGCAGTAGAGCTGCATCCCCTTGGAGCCCGACGTCTTCGCGTACGGCGTCAGCCCGTCCGCGGCGAGGACCTCGTGCAGGCGCTCGGCCACCCGGCAGCAGTCGACGATCGTCGTGCCCGGCCCCGGATCCAGGTCGAACACCAGCCGGTCCGGGGGCTGCCGCGTGCCCGACTCCACCGTCCACTGGGGAACGTGGAGCTCGAGTGCCGCCATGTTCGCCGCCCACACCAGGCCCGGGAGGTCGTCGAGGAGCGGGTAGTCGATCGTGCCGCCGCTCGCGGCCAGGCGCACCGTGCGCAGCCAGTCCGGCGCACCTTTCGGGACGTTCTTCTCGAACCACTTCTGGCCGTCGACGCCGTTGGGGTAGCGGATGAACGTGACCGGCCGCCCGGCGAGGTGCGGCAGCAGCACGGCCGCGACGCGGGAGTAGTAGTTGATCACCTCGCCCTTGGTGAACCCGCCCGCCGGGTACAGCACTTTGTCCAAATTGGACAGCGTGAGCCGCCGGTTTCCCGCCTGGACGGTGATCCGCCCACCCGCGGGCTCGGCCGGGGGCGGCGGTGGTGGGGCGACGGGTTCCGGGGGCCCCGCGCGCGGCGCCAGGACTTCGGCCGGTTCCTTGTCGTGGCGCAGGCCGCGCCATGCGGTGTGGCGGACGCGGCCGGCGCGGGTGAACTGGCGGTAGACGATCTCGCCCACCAGGCGCGGTTCGACCCAGCGGGCGCGGACGATGTCCTCCCGCGGCGGTGTCGTCACGAAGGGATGCGTCCGGCGCTCGATGGCCTGCAGCTGCGCCTGCAGGTCGGCGCGGGCGGCCTGGCTGAAGCCGGTGCCGACGTCGCCGATGTAGACGAGGTCGCCGGTGACGGGGTCGTGCGCGCCGAGCAGCAGCCCGCCGAGGGTGCCGGTGAAGCTGCGCTGGCCGGGCCGCCAGCCGCAGACGATCACCTCCTGCGTCCGGACCAGCGGGTGCTTGAGCCAGGAGTCCGGCCGCTGCCCCGGGAGGTAGGCCGACGAGCGCAGTTTCGCGACGACGCCCTCGTACCCGGCGGACGCGGCGTGGGCGAGGAAGTCTCCGGGTGTGCGGCGGTCGGCGGCGAGCTGGTCGAAGGTGACCGCGCGGACCACGGAAACGCGGTAGGGGTCGGGCATCGGCAGTGCGTCCAGCAGGCGGCGGCGTTCGTCGTACGGGGTGGCCAGGAGGCTCCGGTCACCGAGCCGGAGCAGGTCGAACGCCAGGAACCGGACCGGGACGTCCTTGAACTCGAGGCCCTTCGGCCCGCTCTGGTACCGGACGTAGCGGCCGCGGCGCTCCTGCATCCGCTCGAAGTCGATCCGGCCGTCTTCGCCGTAGACGACGACCTCGCCGTCCAGGTAGGCGGCCCGGCCGTCCAGCGCGGGGGCGAGCACCCCGGCGAGGTCGGCGAACTCCGCGGTGAAGTCGATGTTGTTGCGGCTGGTGAGCACGGTGGTGCCGTCGGGGGCGATCTGCATGGCCGCCCGGTAACCGTCCAGTTTGTACTCGTAGGCCCACTCCGGGCCGCTGCGCAGCCGCCCGCCGTCGGCCTTGGCGAGCATCGGCTCGACCCACGCCGGGACGCGGGACGCGTCGTGTGCCGCCATGTCGACCTCCGTCACCTCACGTGCCCAAGGTAACCCGTTCGGCCTAGCTTTGCTGGGTTTATGCAGGTGAACGCCTTTTGAACGCCTGTTCGGGCTGCCGGTCAGGCGGGGAAGAAGTCGTCGACGGCCCGGCGCAGCGTCGTGCGCACCGTCTCGGGGTCGTCGAGTTCGCCGCCGTGCAGGGCGCCGTCGCGCAGCAGGACGAGCACGTGCGCCGCGTAGTCCGGGTCCGGGTGACCGAGGGCCGCCGCCTGTTCGCGCAGGACGTCGAAGAACCACTTCCGGTGGTCGTCGATGACCTGGCGGACCCGGTTCTCCGGATCGGGGTACTCGGCGGCGGCGTTGAGGAACTGGCAGCCGCGGAAGTCCTCGCCGCAGGTCGCGTCGCCGACCACGGCCATGGTCCCGGCCAGCGCCTCGCGCGGCCCCTTGCCCGCCCGCGCCGCGTCGACGGCCGCACGGATCCGGCGGTTGGTCTCGGTGAGGTAGGCCGCGACCAGGTCGTCCTTCGTGGGGTAGTGCCGGTAGAACGTCGCCCGGGTCACGGCCGCCTCCGAGACCAGGCGTTCCACGCCGACGGCGTGGATGCCCTCGGCGTAGAAGAGCCGGGCGGCGGTCGCGAGCAGCCGGTCCTTCGGGTGCGGCTCGACAGTCCTCATCCCCGCAGCATAGAGAAAGACCGATCGTTCTGCTAGATCGGCTTCGTCACATTGCCACGGCGGCGCCGACGGGCCACTGTAGCTAACAGAAAGACCGATCGTTCTTCCCGAAGGAGCCGGCCATGAGCAAGCCCACCATCGTCCTGGTCCACGGCGCGTTCGCCGATTCGTCCAGCTGGAGTGGCGTCGTCGCGAAGCTGCAGGAGCAGGGCTATCCCGTCGTCGCGGTGGCGAACCCGCTGCGTGGCGTCGAGTCCGACGCGGCCTACGTGGCCGACGTCGTCGCCGGCGTGTCCGGCCCGGTCGTTCTGGCCGGCCACTCCTACGGCGGCGCCCTGATCACCCGGGCGGCCACCGAGACGCCGAACGTCCGCGCGCTGGTCTACATCGCCGCGTTCCAGCCCGACGCGGGGGAGAGCGTGTTCGAGCTGTCCGGCCGCTACCCGGGCGCCAAGCTCGGCCCCGAGACCACGAACGTGCTGGAGCACGACGGCGAGCCGGAGCTGTCCATCAAGCCGGCGGACTTCGCCGAGGTCTTCGCCGCCGACGTGCCCGCGGCCACCGCGGCGATCCTCGCGGTGACCCAGCGGCCGGTCGCGCAGCAGGCGCTGGCCGCGCCGTTCGAGGGCACCCCCGCGTGGACGAAGCTGCCGTCGTGGACGCTGGTCGCCAACCAGGACAACGCGATTCCGGCCCAGGCGCAGGAGTTCATGGCCGAGCGCGCGTCGTCGACGGTCCGCCGGATCGACGCCTCGCACGCCGTCGCGGTGTCCCAGCCGGCCGTCGTCGCCGAGGTCATCCTCGCGGCGGCGGCGAGCGTCGAGTGAGCCACCGGCAGCGGGCGGTCGCCTCGTCCAGGCGCGACGGCTTTTCCGGGTTGCGCACGGCGTAGATCCCCGTCACGAGGCCGACGCTTTCCCCCGGCGTTTCCGACGACGCCTGGGCCGGTGCGTGCTTCGCTGGGGGACAGGACGAGGGCGGAGCGGTCGCCCTCGACGTCAGCTGACCAGCACGCTCTCGTCCAGCCCGGCCAGGATGGCCGCGGCGTCGTCGTAGATCGCGACCGCGCCGGCGTCGGTCAGCTCGGCCGCGCCGACCCCGCCGGAGAGCACCGAGACCGTGCGTACGCCGGCCTTCGTGGCGGCGTGGACGTCCCAGACCGCGTCGCCGACGAAGATCGTGTCCTCCGGCGCGGTGCCGGCCTTGTCGAGGGCGGCGAACACCGGCTCCGGATCGGGTTTCGTCGCCTCGACGTCGTCGCCGGAGACGATGCCCGCGACCACGTCGTCGACGTCGAGGACCCGGCGCAGCTCCTTGAGCTCGTCCGGGGCCGCCGACGTCGCCAGCACGACGCGCATCCCGCGCTTCGCCAGGGTGCGGATGAGGTCGGGGGCGCGGTCGAAGGGCCGCAGCAGGTCGGCCGTCTCCAGGTAGAAGCGGCTGTGCAGCTCCTTCGCCTGGTCGCCGATGCGGCCGGCGTCTTCGTCGCCCAGCAGCGTGCTCAGCAGCTTGCCGGACCCCTTGCCGATCGCGCGGTGCACGCGCCAGGAGTCGACGTCCCGGTCCAGCGCGTGGAACGCCCGGCGCCAGGCGTGGACGTGGAGGTAGTTGGAGTCGACGAGCGTGCCGTCGACGTCGAACAGGACCGCGGTGGCGATGGCAGGCTCCTCGGGTCGGTGCGGTTTCTCTGTGCTCCTCGCGGGTACCGGGAGGATGATCCGAATACCCCGGCCCGGAGGGAAGTACACATGACCGGCCTCGTCTCGGCGGGTTTCCGCGGGCTGGCGGCGCTGCGGCACGCCCCGGCCTTCCACCCCGCCGGCGTGGTGCTGCACGGCGAACTCCGGCCCGTGGCGGACGACCTGCCGTGGCCGGCCGGGCCGTCCCCGGTGGTCGCGCGGCTGTCGAAGGGCGCCGGCACGCCCGGGCGGCTGCCCGACGCGCTCGGGCTGGCGGTGCGGATTCCCGGGGCGGGCCGCGACGGCGGACCGTGGGACATCCTGCTGACGACGGCGGGCAGCGGCCACGTCGGGCGGATGCTGCCCCGGCCGGCGGCCGCGTGGACGCACGGCGCCTACAGCAGCCTCGCGCCGTACCGGCGGGCCGACCGGCTCGTCTGGCTGGGGGCGTGGGCGGCGGCGTCGGCGCCGCGGATCGAAGCGTCGCTCGACGCGGTGCGCGCGACGGAAACGTGGGAATTCGTGCTCCGGACCGGCCGGGAAGACGGGCGCTGGTGCGACAGCGCGGTACTGACGCTGACGGAACCCGGCGGGGACGCACCGTCGTTCGATCCGATGCTGAACCACCCCGAAGGGCTGTCCTTCGCCCCGGACTGGCTGGTGCGGCTGCGGGAGCGGGCGTACGCGGGGAGCCGGGCCGGGCGGCCGTCGTGAAGTGACCGGCCGCCCGGCCCGGTGCCGGGTCACCGGGAGTCGGCGATGGGGCTCCGCGTGGCACCGAGCGGGATCAGGCCGAGCGCGATCATCCCCACGCCCAAGCCGAAGTGCAGCCAGTTGTCGGCGGTGTTGACCGGGACGAAGTTGGCCGCGCTGCCCTGGTCGATCACCAGGCCGTAGAGCCACAGGACGAGGTAGACGACGCCGCCACCGACGAGGAACGCCCGGGCCCCGCCCGGGGTCCTCGCCATGGCGAGCCCGGCGACGCCGAACGCGAGGTGGACGATGTTGTGCAGGATCGAAACGGCGAAGATGCCCAGCAGCATGGCCCCGGAATGGTGCCCGGCCCAGGACAGCATGTCGTAGTGCGTCGTCACGCCGGGGATGAAGCCCAGCACGCCGACCAGCAGGAAAACCACTCCCACGATCGCGGCGAGGAGCTGGCGCGGGGTTCGCCGGACCTCGGTCTCCATCGATGACATGGTCGCTTCCTCCGATTCGGATGGCCGGCCCCTCGGACGGGGGACCCGGGGCGGCATGCCCGGCAGCGCGGCGGGCAAACGCGTTTCGCCACCCGCAGTCCGGGTATGCCCGGGTTTCGCCCGATCGGAGGAAGCGATGAGCACTCCCGAAATCGATCCCGTGACCGCCGAGAGCATGGAAGCCGACGCCGACATCGGCGGCGAGCACACCGAGCCGACGTTCCGCGACCAGGAGCCCCACGCGGACGAGACCGACGAAGAGGACCCCGACCGCGGGGGCATGCCGCCCGGGTGAGGTCAGGAGCGGGCCCGCGGGTAGCTCCGGCGCTCGCCGATCCGGCCGTCCTTGGTGTGGATGAAGTGGGCCATGTCCATGATGAGGTCTTTGTACTTGCCTTCGATGCGGCAGTTCCAGCCTTGGAACAGGTATTGCATGGTCACGGTCATTTCGCCGAAGGCGCCGCCGATGAGTTCTTGGAGTTTGTGGGCGTAGACGGGGTCGGGCTTTTCGGGTTTGGCTTCGAACTGCAGCAGCTTCGTGTGACGGAACACGTGATCTCCCTTCCGATCCCGCGGAGTTCCCCCGTTCGGCCGCATCAACCGGGAACATCGCCGTGTTTGACGGGTTCGGGACGGGTTATCCGATCGGACGATCGTCGCGAAGGAGGTGGTCACCGGTGCTCGCCCGGCACAATTCGGTCTGGCTGGTGCCCCGAGACGGGGCGCCGGACAGGGCATCGGTCGTCGGCGTGCTGGACCGGTCGACGTACCCGCAGCTACGCGACCGGCTGCTCGAATTCGCGGTGGACGCCGCGGACGGCGTGCTGATCGACATCGAACGCCTCGAGCTGCGCGACCGGACGCTGACCAGGGTGTTCGCCCTCGTCGCCCTGCGGGTCGGCGACTGGCCGGCGACGCCGTTCGCCCTCGTCACCGGCCGGCCGGAACAGCGGGCGGTGCTCGCCGCGACCGCGGTCGACCGCTGCGTGCCGGTCTACCCGGACGCCGGCACGGCGGAGGCCGCGCTGACCCGCCCGGCGCGACGGCGGGCGTCGCGGCTGCTCGACCGGTCGCCGCGCACGTCGGCGCGGGCCCGCGGGTTCGTCCGCGGGGTCTGCGCGGAGTGGATGGTGCCCGAACTGGCCGAAGACGCCGAGCTGGTCGCGACCGAACTCGTCGAAAACGCCCTTCGCCACACGGATTCGGCACCCCGGCTGCAGCTCGAGCTGCGCCGCGGGACCCTCGCCGTCGAGGTCTCGGACGAGAGCGAGCGGCCGGCGATGCTGCGAGAGCGGCTGAACCCGGCCGACGCGGGCCTGGGCCTGCGGATGGTCACCAAGGTCGCGAAGATCTGGGGGAGCAGCCGGTCCGGTTCCGGCGGCAAGACCGTGTGGGCCCTGCTGTCCCGCAGGGGAGTGGTCCGGCCCGGAACGCCGTGAAGGCCGCCTTCAGGAACTTCGAGGTCCTGAAGGCGGCCTTCACGGCTGGGGAGCGACGAGAGGTCAGGAACCCGGGCCGGAGTAGATTTCCGCGGCCGGCGGGTCCGAGACGGTGGCCGGCTTGTTCCAGTCGCCGAACTCCATGGCGCCGCTCTTCGGGTCCTGCATGCGCAGCAGGTAGTGCGGTTCGGCAGCGGCCACGGTGGCGGTGCCGTCCGGGCTCGTGAAGCTCAGTGCCGGCGTGCCGGCGAGCGTCGTGGGCTCACCGGCGGTGAAGGTCGACTTCTTCAGCTCTCCGAGAGTGCCTTCGGTGAACGACTTGTAGTCGAGGAACACCTTGAAGGCGTCCGCGATGCCCGCGCCGATCTTGGCCTTGGACGACACCCACTTGCCGGTCAGCTGCTTGCCCGCCGACGCCGGGATCCCGGCCTGCTTCACCAGCGAGTCGGTGAACTTGAAGTAGTACTTGTCCCCGATGCGCAGGACGGGGATCTCGAGACCGTCCTTCACCACGGTGCCGCTCGCGCTGTCCGGGTTGAGCTGCAGGTCCAGGTTGATGGTGCTGCCGTCCTGGGCCATGGTGCCCTTGACGTGCACGGCCGACGCCTGCTTGGCGGCGTCGGCGATGGCCGTTCCCACCTTGGCGGCGTCGAGGGCCGGGGGCGCCGGGGTGGTGGACGGCGCCGCGGAAGAGGACTCGACGGCGGCCGGGGCCGCGGTGCCCGAGGTGCCGGCGCAGCCGGTGCAGACGAGGGCGAGGGATCCGGCCGTGAGGAGCGCGGCCAGGCGGAGGCGAGGCATGGGTAGTCCGTTCGTGAAGGCCGGGGCTTCCCCGGACACGAACGGGCTATCGTCCGAAAGGGTGATCCGTTACACCCAGCAGGCGGCCGTGACGAACGTCATCGGCCGGGTTCGGCGCGCGGAGCGGCGGGCCGGTAGTCGCGGGTGGTCTCCACCTCGCCTTCCGGCGTGTGGACGAAGTGCCCGACGCGGCGCTTCCGCGCGATCTGCCGTCCGGCGAGCACGGCGTCGACGCGGCGGGGGGACGTGTTGGATGCCCGGCGACCGCCTTCCACGCGGTTCTTCCAAAGTCCGTCTTCGTAGTAGGTGTGCACGTCACCCTCCGCCACGACGCCGCCTCCGATCGTGAGACCTGAAGGGATGCGGATGCCCGGGGACTTAGCGGACAAACGTGGTCACGCGGTCAAGCCAGTCCGAGTACCGAGACGGCGTTGTCCTTGAGGATCAACGGCCGCACCTCGTCCTTGATCTCGAGCGCGGCGAAATCGGCGAGCCAGCGGTCCGGGGTGATCACCGGGAAGTCGGAGCCGAACAGGACTTTCCGCTTCAGCAGTGTGTTGGCCGCGCGGACCAGTTGCGGCGGGAAGTACTTCGGCGACCAGCCCGACAGGTCGATGTACACGTTCGCCTTGTGCGTCGCGACCGAGATCGCTTCGTCCTGCCACGGCACCGACGGGTGCGCCAGGATCACCGTCAGGTCCGGGAAATCGGCGGCGACGTCGTCGAGCAGCATCGGGTTCGAGTAGCGGAGCTTGATGCCGTGCCCGCCCGGCAGCCCGGCGCCGATGCCGGTCTGCCCGGTGTGGAACAGGGCCGGGACGCCCAGCTCGGCGATCGCCTCGTAGAGCGGGTAGTACCGGACGTCGTTGGGCTCGAACGCCTGCAGGCTGGGGTGGAACTTGAACCCGCGCACCCCGTGCTCGCCGACGAGCCGCCGCGCGCGGTGCACGGCGGCCTTGCCGGCGTGCGGGTCGACCGAGCCGAACGGGATGAGCACGTCGGCGTGCTCGGCGGCCGCGTCGGCGATCTCCTCGCTCGACAGCGCCGGGTGCCCGGTCGCGGCCGGGGCTTCGACGGTGAAGACGACGGCGGCCATCTTCCGGGCCCGGTAGTGCTCGGCGATCGCGGTCACCGTCGGCGTCCGGTCCTGGCCGGCGCGGAAGTACTTCGCCGACGCGTCCAGGAGTTCCTGGTCGAGGGCGAAGCAGCCGTGGCCGTCTTGCTCGACGTGGGTGTGGACGTCGATGGCGGTCAGGGAGGAAAGGTCCACGGGAGCTCCAGGATCAGGGCAGGTCGGGCTGCGCGGCCTTGGCGGCCAGCAGGCGGTCGAGGACGGCGTCGCGGGCGGCGACGAGCCGGTCGTGGTCGGTGCCGGCCAGTTCGGCGTCGACGCCGGCGACGAGGGTCTCGGCGAGCTCCGGCGTCAGGTGCACGCGGCCCAGGTCGCGCCACCACTCTTCGGTGGGCGGGCCGAGGTGGCGCAGGACGTGGGCGAGCCCGCCCGCGCCGCCGGAGAGGTGCTGGTTGACGAACGGGCCGAGCACGGCCCAGCGCAGGCCGGGTCCGTGGGAGATGGCGGCGTCGATGTCGGCGACCGTCGCGACGCCGCGTTCGACGAGGGAGTACGCCTCCTGCCACAGCGCGGCCTGCAGCCGGTTCGCCACGTGGCCGGGCACCTCCCGCGCCAGCCGGATCGGCCGCTTGCCGGCCGCGGTGTAGAACGCGACCGCGCGGTCGACGACCTCGGGCGCGGTTTCGGCACCCGGGACGACTTCCACGAGCGGGATCACGTGCGGCGGGTTGAACGGGTGCCCGACCAGCACGCGCTCGGGGTGCTTCGGGCAGCCGCGCGCGATGACGCTCGGCAGCAGCCCGGACGAGCTGCTCGCGAGGATCACGTCCGGTCGCGCGGCCTCGTCGAGCACGCCGAACAGGCGGTGCTTGACGTCTTCGCGCTCGGGTCCGTTCTCCTGCACGAAATCGGCGGCCGACGCGGCCGAGCCGGCGTCGGCGGTGAAGCTCAGCCGATCCTGGGCGGCCCCCTCGGCGAGGCCGAGCCGGACGAGCGTCGGCCAGTGCGCGGCGACGTCGGCGCGGAGGCGGTCCTCGGCGCCGGGCGCCGGGTCGGTGGCGACGACGTCGAAGCCGCGGGCGAGGAAGTGCGCGGCCCAGCCGGCCCCGATCACGCCGGTGCCGACGATCGCGACGGTGCGGATCGGGCCGGGCTTCGCCGGCCGGCCGGCGGCCGCCGCGGTGATCCGGACGGTCATGCCGGCCCTCCGGCGAGTGCGACGAACGGGTCCAGCGACGCGGGATCGGCCAGGACGTCGCGCGCGGCGACGTCGTCCGGCCGCGCGCCGCGCAGGAGCTTCTTCACGGGCAGCTCCAGTTTCTTCCCGGTGCGGTTGCGCGGGATCGCCGGGACGGCGGTGATCGCGTCCGGCACGTGCCGCGGCGACAGCGCGGCCCGCAGCGCCGAAGTGATCTTGCCGCGCAGGGCGTCGTCGAGTTCGGCGCCGGACCGCAGCGCCACGAACAGCCGGAGGTCGCCGTTGCCGCCCGCGGGGTCTTCGAGGTGCACGACGAGGGAGTCCTCGATCTCCGGGAGTTCTTCGACGACGGCGTAGAACTCGGCGGTGCCCAGCCGGACGCCGCCGCGGTTGAGGGTGGCGTCCGAGCGGCCGGCGATGACGCAGCTGCCCTCGGGGGTGAACCGGATCCAGTCGCCGTGCCGCCAGACCCCGGGATAGGTCGAGAAGTACGTCTCGCGGTAGCGCGCGCCCGTGTCGTCGCCCCAGAACCCGACCGGCATGGACGGCATCGGCGCGGTGATCACCAGCTCGCCCAGTTCGCCGACGACCTCGGTGCCGTGCTCGTCGAACGCCTTGGCGTCGACGCCGAGGCAGGGACCGGAGATCTCCCCCGACCGGACGGACTGCAGCGGGCTGCCCTGGACGATCCCGCTGCACACGTCGGTGCCGCCGCTGCCGACGTTGAGCAGGACGCCCGGAAACCGCTCGTGCACCCACTGGAAGCCTTCGGCGGGCAGCGGGCTGCCGGCCGCGCCGAGCTGCCGGAGCGCGGACAGGTCGTACTCGGCGGCCGGGTCGAGACCGGCTTTCCGGCACGCCATCAGGAATCCCGGGCTCGCGCCCATCAGCGTCGCCCGCGTTTCCCCGGCGAGCCGCCACTGCCAGGCCAGGTCCGGGTGCAGCGGGTTGCCGTCGACGAGCACGATCGACGCGCCGGTGAGCAACCCCGACACCAGCGCGTTCCACATCATCCAGGCGGTGGTGGAGAACCACAGGATCCGGTCGCCCGGGCGCAGGTCCCAGCTGAGGCCGTGGTTCTTGAGGTGCTCCAGCAGGATCCCGCCGTGGCCGTGCACGATCGCCTTCGGCTTGCCCGTGGTGCCGGAGGAGAACAGCACGCACAGCGGGTGCGCGAAGCCGACCGGCTCGAATCCCGGTGCACTTTCGGTGAGCAGGTCGGCCCAGGCGAGCGTGCCGGGCAGGTCGTGCTCGCCGTAGGGGATGTGCACGACCTGCTCGGCGGTGGCCAGGCCCGCCCGGATCTCGGCGACCTCGGCGCGGCGGTCGACGTCCTTGGCGCCGTAGCGGTAGCCCGACACCGTCAGCAGCACCCGCGGTTCGATCTGGCCGAACCGGTCGATGACCGACCGGGCGCCGAACTCGGGGGCGCAGGAGGCCCAGACCGCGCCCAGGCTCGCGACCGCCAGGTAGGCGACCACCGCTTCGGGGATGTTCGGCAGGTACGCCACCACACGATCGCCGCGCCCCACGCCGAGCCGGGCCAGCCCCGCGCGGGCGCGGGCGACCTGGTCGCGCAACTGCGCCCAGGTCAGCTCGGTGCGGTCCCGCGTCTGGGAGTAGGCGATCACCGCGACCTCGTCGTCCGGCCGGTGGCCGAGGGCGTGTTCGGCGTAGTTGAGCGTGGCGCCGGGGAACCACTCCGTGCCGGGCATGGTCCGGTCGGGCACCACCGCGGTGGCCGGAGTGGTGAAGCGGACCCCGAAGAAGTCCTTGATCGAGGACCAGAATCCGTCGAGGTCGGTCACCGACCAGCGGTGCAGCGCGGCGTAGTCGTCGAACGCGTGGCCGCGGGCCGCCAGCCAGTCCAGGTACCGGCCGATCTCGGTGGTTTCGCGGACTTCGGGCGCGACCGGGCGCAGGATCATCGGCCGACCTTCCCGGCGCGCTTTTCGAGGAACGCCTGCATCCGTTCCTTCGCTTCGGCGCTGCCACTGGCGACGGCGGCCATCAGCGCCTCCATCAGGTAACCCTCGGCCGGGTTGGCCTCGGCGATGCGGGGGAGGGCCTGCAAGACGGCGAAGTTCGTGATCGAGGAGTTCGAGGCGATCTTGCGGGCCAGGCCGAGCGCGTGCTCCAGGCCGTTTTCCACGCGGTAGTGCGACAACCCGGCGGCGTGGCCCTCGTCGGCGTCGAGCACACGGCCGGTGAGCATCATGTCGGCCATCCGGTGCGCGCCGATCAGCCGCGGCACCCGCACCGACCCGCCGCCGCCGACGAACAGCCCGCGCTGGCCTTCCGGCAGGGCGTAGAACGCCGAGGGTTCGGCGACGCGGATGTGCGCGGCGGCCGCCAGTTCGAGGCCGCCGCCGACGACCGCGCCCTTCAGCACGGCGACCACCGGGACCCGCCCGCGTTCGAGGCGCTCGAACGCGCGGTGCCACATCATCGAGTGCTCCAGGCCCTCGAACGCGTCGCGCTCGGTGAGCTCGGAAAGGTCCAGCCCGGCCGAGAAGTGGTCGCCGACGGCGTCGAGCACGACGGCCTTGGTGCCCGCGGGCGGCGCACCGAAGAACGATTCGAGGCCGAGCACGGTCGCGTCGTCGAGGGCGTTGCGCTTCTCGGGACGCGCCAGCCGCAGCACGGCGATGTCGTCCCGCAGCTCCAGGCGCAGCGAAGGGGGCAGGAGAGGGGTGGTCATGCGGGTCCGTTCGTGAAGGATTCGGCGGCGAGGGTGCGCAGTTCGACGCGGCGGATCTTGCCGGTGGCGTTGCGCGGCAAGGCGTCGGTGAACTGCACGTGTTTCGGCACCTTGTAGCGTGCGAGGTGCTGTTCGAGGTGGGCGCGGAACGCCGCCCCGTCCAGTTCGGCACCGGGCCGGACGACGACGAAGGCGGCGCCGACCTCGCCCCAGCGCTCGTCGGGCACGCCCACCACGGCGCAGGCGTCGACCGCGTCGAGCCGCACGGCGACCGCTTCCACCTCGGCAGGGTAGACGTTTTCGCCGCCGGAGATGATCATGTCCTTGACCCGGTCGACGACGTGGGCCCAGCCGTCGTCGTCGACGCGGACGACGTCACCGGTGCGGAACCAGTCGCCGTCGACGAAACTCGCCGCCGATTCTTCCGGCCGGTTCCAGTAGCCGCCGAAGACGTGCGGGCCGCGCACCAGCAACTCGGCGGGGGTGCCGCCGAGCGGTTCCGGGGTGAGATCGGGGCCGAGGGCCGCCAGGTCGGTGAAGAAGTGCGGCACGCCGGCGGCGACCGGGTGGTCGAGCGTGCCCTCGTGGGTGGCCATCGACACCCCCGGCGCGGCCTCCGTCATGCCGTAGCCCTGGAGGAGTTTCACGCCGCGGTCGAGCCAGGCCCGGGCCACGCGCTCGGCCACCGGCGACCCGCCGTAGAGCACGCAGGTCAGCGACCCGAGGTCGGTCCGGGCCCAGTCCTCGTGCCGGCACAGCATCTCCAGCATCGTGGGGACCGCGGAGAAGCTCGTGATCCCGGCTTCGCCGATCCGGGCGAGGATGGTGCCCGGATCGAACTTCGCCACCGGCTCCACGCTGCCGCCCTTGAACAGCGTCGGCAGCGTGATCTGGCCGAGCCCGACGCAGTGGAACAGCGGCGCGATGCACAGCGCCTTGTCGGTGCCCAGGACGTCGAGGTGGGCCAGCTGGTTGACGGTGTTCCAGGTCAGGTTGCCGTGGGTGAGCACCGCGGCCTTCGGCCGTCCGGTGGTGCCGGAGGTGTAGAGCAGCAGGCACGGATCTTCCAGCCGGACGGCCGTGTCCGGCGGCGGCCCGGCCTCGGCGAGCTCCGCCTCGAAGTCCAGCTCGCCTTCGGTGGGTTCCGTCGCGACCACGTGCCGGACGGTCTCCGGCAGCGGACCCGCCAGCAGCTCGCTGGTGTCCGGACTGTGCACGACCACCGAGGCGCCGCTGTCGTCGAGCATGTACCGGATCTCGGTGGGGGAGAGCCGGTAGTTGAGCGGGACGAAGAGCGCGCCGCAGCGGGCGGTGGCGAACAGCGTCTCGAACACGGTGATGTCGTTGACGCCGAGGTAGGCCACGCGATCACCGGGGCGCACGCCGAGCCGGGTCAGCGCCGCGGCGAGGCGGTCGACCCGGTCGGCGAGCCCGGCGTAGGTCAGGCTCCGGTTCGCCTGGACCAGCGCGGTCCGGTCCGGATTGATCCGGGTCCGCCGCGCGGGCCAGCTGCCCAGGCCGAAATCGGGCAGGTTCACTGCTGCCTCCTTCACCAGCGGAGCACCGGTTTGATCGTCGTACCCTCGAGCATGTCGTCCACTGCCTGTTGAATCTGCCCGAACTCGTAGTGCGTGACCAGCTTTTCCAGCGGGAAGCGGCCGGCGGCGACGAGCTCGGCCAGGATCGGCACCAGGGTCTGGGTCTCCGCGTCGCCCATGGTGAGGCCGACGACGTGCCGGCCGGGGAGCAGGAAGTTGACGTCCACGGGCACCTCGGTGCCGAACGCGGGCGCGCCGACGACGACCGCGGTGCCGCGCGCGGCCAACGTCCCGATCGCCGTCCCGAGGACGCCGGCGTTGCCGGTGGTTTCGACGACCCCGTCGACGCCGCGGCCGTCGGTCAGCTTGCCGACCGTCTCGGCCAGGTCTTCACCGGTGGTGTCGACGGTGTCGGTGGCGCCGAGCTCCCGGGCCAACGCGAGCCGCGCCGCCACGCGGTCGACGGCGATGATCCGGGTCGACGGCGTCAGGTGGGCGGCCATGACCGCCGACAGGCCGACCGCGCCGGCGCCGGTGACCAGCAGCGTGGCGCCCGGCCGGGGAGCGAGGACGTTCCACACGGCACCGGCGCCGGTCATGATGCCGCAGCCGAGCGGGGCGAGGAGGTCCAGCGGGGCGTCGTCGGCGACCTTGACGACGCTGCGTTCGTCGGCGATGGCGTGCCCGGCGAAGCTGGACTGGCCGAAGAAGTGGCCGCCGAGCGGGGCGCCGTCGCGGGAGATCGGGGAGGTGCCGTCCGGGCGCTGCCCGCCGAGCAGGTTGGCGGGCAGCCAGGTGGCGCAGTAGGCGGGGTGGCCGTCGCGGCAGTTCGCGCAGCGGCCGCAGGAGGTGTAGCTCAGCAGGACCCGGTCGCCGGCCGCGACGCGCGTGACCGCGGCACCGGTCTCCTCGACGATCCCGGCGCCTTCGTGGCCGAGCACGCCGGGCAGCGGGAAGGGCAGGGCGCCGGCGGCGACGCCGAGGTCGGTGTGGCACACGCCGGTGGCGACGATCCGGACCCGGACCTCGTCCGGGCGGAGCTCGCCGAGGGCCACTTCGCCGAGGGTGAACCCGGCGCCGGCGGATTCCACGACGGCCGCGGTGGTGGTGGGCATGGGGAGGCTCCTGGAGTCAGGCGAGGGAGATGACGACGGACTTCGTCCGCGTGTACGAGTCGAGGGATTCGGGGCCGTATTCGCGGCCGAAGCCGGAATCCTTGACGCCGCCGAAGGGGATCGCGGGGTCGAGCATCGCCCAGTCGTTGACCCAGACGATCCCGGCCTGCAGCCGCGCGGCGACGCGGTGCGCCCGGGCGAGGTCGGTGGTCTGCAGGCCGGCCGCGAGGCCGTAGGGCGTGCCGTTGGCCAGCGCGACCGCTTCGTCTTCGGAGGTGAAGCGCTGCACGGTCAGCACCGGGCCGAAGATCTCCTCCTGGATCACGCGGGAGTCGTCCGGCAGGTCCGCGATCACCGTCGGCTGGAAGAAGAACCCGCCTTCGATGGCCGGCCGGCCGCCGCCGGCGACGATCCGGCCGCCGTCGGCGCGGGCCTGCTCGACGTACTGCTCCACCTTCGCCCGGTGCCGCTCGCCCGCCATCGGGCCGACCACCGTCGCGGGGTCGAACGGGTCGCCGACCGGGACGTGCGGGACGGCTTCGGCGAGCGCGCCCAGCACCGTGTCGTACAGGGCGTCGGCGACCAGCAGCCGGGGCCCGGCCATGCAGAACTGGCCGGTGTTGAAGACGAACGCCTTGATCACCGCGCCGACCGCCTGCTCGACGTCCGCGTCCGCGAACACGAGGTGCGCCGCGTTGCCGCCCAGTTCCAGGGTGACCGGCTTGAGGTGCTGCCCGGCCACGCTCGCCACGTGCCTGCCGACCGCGGTGGACCCGGTGAACGCGATCTTGTCGACCCCGGGGTGGGCCAGCAGGGGATCCCCGATTTCCGAGCCGAAGCCGGTGACCACGTTGAGCACGCCGCCGGGCACGCCCGCTTCGGCGAGGAGCCCGGCCATCAGCAGCGCGCTGAGCGAGGTGTCCTCGGCCGGCTTGTGCACCACGGTGTTCCCGGCGGCCAGCGCGGCGGCGATCTTCGTGGTGGACAGGATCAGCGGGAAGTTGAACGGCGTGATGGCGGCGATCACCCCGAGCGGTTCGCGGCGGGTGAACGCGTGCGACGGGATCGGGATCTGCCGCGTCGCGCCGTCCACGCCCTGCGCGAGGGCCGAGCAGTACTCGTACTGTTCGGCGACGGTCTCGACGTCGACCGCCCGGCACAGCGAGACGGGCTTGCCGACGTCGGCGCTCTCGACGGCGACGATCTCGTCCGCGCGGGCCCGCACCAGGTCCGCGACCCGGTGCAGCACCCGGGCCCGCTCCCGGCCCGGCGTCGCGGCCCAGCCGTCGAACGCCTGCCGGGCCGCGTCGACCGCGGCGTCCACGTCGGCGGCCGACCCGCGGGCGAGCGAGGTGAGGGTCTTCCCGGTGGCCGGGTCCACGGCGTCGAAGCGGTCCGCGGTTTCCGTCCACCGGCCCCCGATGAACAGCTGCCCCGGCTCGACGTCCGGACGGGACCGGATGCCCGGTCGCTCCTCGACTGCGGTCATCGTCCGACTCCTCGCTGAGCGACCGGTATATCAGGAACCCTGAGATAGCCCAGGATGCGCGGAGTGCTCGTCTCTGTCAAGGGGCTGCGCCGGTGCGACGTCGCCGCCGGCGCCGCGAAAGCCGCCGGTCACGACGGTGATTCACTCGGATGGGCGGTTTGAGTGGCACGCGTGCGGGTCGCGTGCGGGGGTGTGGGGTTCGGCCGTTGGCGGGGTTGCGCCGTTCGGATCAAGGACTACGCTGCAAAGTGCGGTATAGCGGCACTATCCGTCCCCCGAGTTGCCAGCGATCGAGCGGGTTGGCCCGACCCGTTCGTCACGTCATCTGCGAAAGAGGCGTGGAAAAATGTTAGTCGTCCAGCCCCCAGCGACGGCGATCCCCCTGGCGCCGTCAGCGCGCGAACGGCGCAGCCCGTTCGACATCCAGGTGATCCGCCCGTACTTCGGCGCGGTCATGGTCCGGATCCGCGGTGCGCTCGACGCGGACAGCGCTCCCCAGGTGCGTTCGGCGCTGAGCACGTGGGCGCACCGCCGGTTCCCGATCCTCGTGCTCGACCTGTCCGAGGTCGACTTCCTCGACGGAGCCGGACTCGCCGCCCTCGGCGGCATCCAGGCGCGCACGGTCCGCGAGAACGCGACGTTGCGCATCGTCACGGGCGACAACCGGGTGGTGCGCCGGGCCCTCTCGGCGAGCGGGCTCGACCACGCGCTCAACGTCAGTCGCCTGCCGTCCGGCTGGGAACGGGCGACGGAGATCCACGGCCAGAGCTGACGGCGGCTGTGTCCAGGGCCGTTCGCTCAGGACCGGTCGAGCGGGGCCAGTTCGGCGAACGGCCGTCGCACGCGGGCCTCGGGGCCGGACACGTCGATGTCCTCCCACGGCACGTAACGGCTGTGCCGGTGCAGCCACCGGATGAGCTTGACCAGTGAGGCAGGGCCGCGCTGGTCGTGGCGCTGGTAGCCGAACAGCCGGACGCGGGTGCGGCCGACGATCACCCCGCGCACCACCAGTTGCGGCATCCCGTCGCCGCGCGGGCTCGCCTCGGCGCGGATCTCGCGGATCGCGCCGAGGTCGCGGCCGGTCACGTCGCGGACCGGGCGGCCGATCAGCTCACCGGCTCGCACGGCCCGCTCCGGGGATCCGGCCGATGATCCGGCGCCGCAGCCAGTCCTCCGACGGGCTGTCCGTGGCGCGCGCGACGGCCGTGGTCACGACGATCGCCGGCTCGATGCGGCGGATCGCGGTCAGCGGGATCCGCTGCGGGGCGCGCGCCCGGAAACCGCGGCCGATCCGGTGCAGCAGCCGGCCGGCCGGACCGCCGAGGCGGTCGGCGAGCGCCTCCGGGCCGACGAGCAGCGCGTCGACGACGTACGTCCCGCCCTCGGCACGGAGTTCGAGGTCGTCGACCTTGCCGACGACCGTGCCGTCTTCCCCGATGACCTGCCGGTCGAGCAGGGAGTCGCCCAGGTCGACGAGGCCGCGGTCGGTCCAGGGGTTCATTGTCCCGCTCCGGTGAAGATCATCAGGGGGATCGCCGTCAGCGCCGCGACGGCGATGACGACGAGCATGCCGACGCCGACCACGTTGCTGAAGCGGCGGTTCGCGTGCTCACCGAGGTACTCGCGGTCGTTCGCGACGATGAGCACCGGCAGGTAGGTTAGCGGCAGCGCCACCGCGGAGAAGATCAGCGAAATCTCGGTCAGGCCGACCGGATCGAGACCGGTCTGCACCACCAGCACCGCGAGCAGCAGGCCGGCGCCGACGGTCAGGTGGAACCGGGCGGCGTTGCGCGGCGCGCGGCGCTTGCCCCAGTCCCAGCCGAAGTACTGCGCCAGCATGTACCCCGACGACAGCCCGGTCTCCAGGGCCGCGCCGAACGTGGCGGCGAAGATGCCGATCAGCACGATCACCAGGCCCGCGGTGCCCAGCGCGAGCGTCACCGGCAGCACCACCTGGCTGACCTGGGTGACGTCGATGCCCGCCGGGAACAGCACCGTCGCGGCGCAGGCCATCACGGCGAGGGCCAGCAGGCCGCCGAGGGGGAAGCCGAGCAGCACGTTGGCGCGCTGCACGGACAGGTCCTTGACGGTCCAGCCCTCTTCGACGCCACCAGAGGAGAAGAAGAACACCTCGTACGGTGTCATCGCGGACGCGAACAGCGCGACCGCGTGGTAGGCGTAGGTGGGCAGGGCCTGGTCGGGCGGCGGGGCGAACCCGGCGATCTGCGCGCCGAGCGACGACCAGTCGGGGTGCAGGAAGAACACCGCGACGGCGAACACCCCGATCGCGAGGCCGCCGAGCCCGAAGCCGGTTTCCATCCGCTCGAAGCCGACCCGCCAGACCACCAGCCAGATGAGCACGCCGATCGGCAGCACCCAGACCAGCCGGTCGACCCCGGAGGCCAGTTCGACGACGATCGCGACGCCGCCGATCTCCGCGCACACGGTCAGCAGCGTGATCAGGAACGACCCGGCCAGGTTGAGCAGCGCCATGCGCGGGCCCAGGCGCTCGCGGATCAGGTCGAACACCGGGCGCCCGGAGACCGCCACGATCCGGCCGGACATGTCGGCGTAGACACAGATCCCGAGCACGCCGAGGGCGGTCACCCAGACCATCGCCATCCCGTAGCGGGCACCGACGACGCCGCTTTCGACGAGGTCACCGATGTCGACGAACCCGCCGACCGCGGTCAGGATGCCGAGGGTGACGGCGAGGAACTTCTTGTTCACGAGGGCACGCCCCAGCGGGCGAGTTCGCCGATGAGGCCCCGCAGTTCCGCGTCGATCTCGTCGAGGCCTGCGTCGGTGCCGTCGCCGAGGCCGTCGTCGAGCCGGTGGGCCACGGCGACCGCGCGGTCGGTGATCGACGCCAGCGCCGCACGGGCGCGATCGTCGGTCAGCTTCCCGACGTCCTGGCCGGCGGCGCCGAGTTCGTCGGCGGCGTCGCGGACGGTGACCGACAGGCTGGGCACGGGCGGCACCCGGTCGCGGTCGGCGGTCACGACGAGCCGGAGGAGTTCGAGCTGACCCCGGACTTCCCGGCCCGCGTGCACGGTTTCGGCCTGCGGGTCCGCCCCGCAGCCCGCCGCCAGTGCCGCGACCGCGAAGAGGGCGGCCGCGGCGCGGGTCGGAGACCGCCACAGCGCCATCACGGAGCCGGTGTACCCGATCATCGCGGGACCAAACGTCCCGGTTGGATTCTCCATCTTGGACAGACGGACGGTTGAACCTTCCGCGCGGTGGGAAGTTGGGAGCCATGCCGAGCGAGGAACCGCAGGGGGGCGGCGACGGACCGGACGAAAACGACCTTCCGATCACCCGGCCGGCGTGGCCGGTGACGGCGCTCAGCACCGTGGCCCAGGGCGGTGTGCTGTGGGTCGTCGTGGCGGCGGTGCTGGCGTGGCGGCCCGGGCGGCGGCGCCGGGCGGGCCGCGGACTCGTGGCGGGCGCCGCCGGGATGGCGGCCGGGCACGCCGTGAAGGCCGTGGTGCGGCGCCGAAGGCCGCCGGCCGAACGGCTGCCGGCCCGCCGGGCGCTGCCCGAGCAGCCGAAGTCTTCGGCGTTCCCCTCCACCCACGCGACGACGGCGGCCGCGTTCACGGTCGCCGTCACGCTCACCGCCCCCGCGGCGGGAGCCGCGGTCGCACCGCTGGCGGCCGCGGTCTGCTACAGCAGGCTCCGGACCCGGGCGCACTGGCCGACCGACGTGTACGGCGGCGCGGCCATGGGCGCCGTCGTGGGCGGCCTCGTGCACCGGCGGCTCAGACGCGGAAGAACGCCCGGAAGGTGGTCCCGTCGCCGCCGCTGTGCAGGCGGACGAGGTCGGCGAGGTGGTTGACGAGCAGGAGCCCGCGGCCGCGGGGCTGGTACGGCGTCGCGGGGTGACGGCCGGCGAGGGGATCGGTGAGCCGGCCGCGGTCGTGGACCTCGCAGACGAACTCGCCGTCGGCGCCCCAGAACCGGACGGTGCCGGACCCACTGCCGTGTTCGATGCTGTTGGACAGCAGCTCGGTGACGACCACCTCGACGTCGGCGACCTGGCCGTCGCCCAGCCCGCAGGCGGCCGCACGGACGTGGGCGAGCGCCCTGGCCGCCGCGAGGTTCGTGGTGTCCGCCAGCTCGAAGGCCCCGTCCGGCACGGGGAGGGGCTCGTTGTACCGGGCGATCACCCCGCCCGGATCGTACCCGGCGCTGGTGCGCGGTCCGGTGCCGTCGACCAGGACCGGGTGCGTGGCTTCGGCGTCGGTGAGGACCTCCGGGGTGAGCGCATCGACGTCGTAGGGGCAGAGGATGGTCGCGTCCCGGCCGGCGAAGGCCAGGTTGATGAGGGCTTCGTGCTGGACGCACGCCGGGTACTCCTCGGCCGACCGCGCCGCCCAGATCGGCTCGCCGATGATCCGCACCGGCCGGCCGGGGTGGCTGTCGGCGAAGGCGCGCAGCACACCGGGGATGATCCGCCCGGGGTTGCGCCCGGCCTCGGTCATGTCCAGGAGGCGGACCCGGGCGGCGTCCGCGCCGAGTTCCCGCCTCAGCAGCTCCAGGTTGTCCCCGGGCACGGCGACCGCCACCGGCTCGTCCGCGGCGAGCCCGCTCCACACGAACGGCACGGTGCCCGCCAGGTATTCGGCGGCACCGCGATAGAACAACGCCGGGTGGCCGAATCCGCCGGCACCCTTCTCCGCGGTGGCACTCAAGCAGCCTCTCCTTCCGCAGGGGACGTCACCAGTATGCGGGAACGCATCCCCGCATCGGGCGACCCCTGGTCACTCGAGGTACTTGGAAGCGGATAAAAGGACAGAATTCCGGACACGTCGTTCGGTCGGCAGGTTGCGGTCGGTGGTGAGGCGCTGACCGAGGCGGATCGGTTCGTGTGATCAGGGGCCGATCTCGCGTGATCCGGCCCGGGTCTCGCGTGATTGGAGACGTAACTCGCGGCGGGCGGCCGGGCCGGCGAAGGCGCAGGTCACGGCGTGGTCAGGTCGAACCGCTGGAGGGTGACCGCGCCGCCGAGGGCCTGGGTGGCGTGGTTGAAGACGGCGAAGCGGTAGCCCATGAAGAACTGCCAGGCGTTGTTGAGGGTGAACGGCGTGCCCAGCGGGGTGAACGTCACTCCGTCGGTGCTGTAGGAGAACCGGGCCTGCCGTCCGGTGCCGGGGCGGATGTCGGCGTTGGCGCGCAGCCAGATCCGGCTGCCGGACAGGTCGGCGCTGGCGACCTCGGTACCGGTGCCGGTGGTGTTCCAGTTGCCGTCCATGGTCAGGCCGTTGACCATGACCAGCCGGTTGCGGCCGCCGTCGCGTTTGACGCCGATGTACGCCGAGGAGTCGCGCAGCATCGCCAGGCCGGTGCGGTCGCCGTCGCGCATCGACGTCAGGTCGAGCGTGGCCGTGGCCGTGGACGTGGGCCCCTGGATCCGGTGGGTCAGGGTGTTGCGGGCGGAGTACAGGTCGTTGGTGACCGTGGCGGTGGACAGCTTGAGCCCGTTGCCGACGGAGAACTTGGTGGTGTCGGGGTTGTGGTTCCACTCCCACTGCGGGCTCAGCTGCGGGCCCGGGAAGGTGTCGGTGCCGGTCATCGGCTCGACCTGCCGGGGTGGTGGCGGCAGGTTCGGCTTCGGGTAGGTCGTGCCCCAGCGGCCGTTGACCGTCTGCAGCTTCGGCCAGCCGTCGGCCGTCCAGGTGACCGGGGCGAGCACCGGGACCCGGCCGCCGGGGTAGGCGTCGACGAAGGCCATGTAGTACCAGTCGCCGTTCTGGGTCTGCACCAGCCCGCCCTGGTGGGGCACGCCGCCGCCGGAGACCGGGCCCGGCAGGTCCAGCAGCACCTGCTGGATGGTGTAGGGCCCGAAGGGGTTGCTCGCCTTGAGGATGTACTGGCCGTTGGCCGGCCGGGTCGTGAAGATGTAGTAGTTCCCGCCCCGCTTGTAGAACCGGGAGCCCTCGAGCGTGCCGATGTTCGACGGGGTCTGGAAGACCTGCTGCGAGCGGACTTCGGTCTTGCCGTCCTTGGAGAGCTGGGCGACGCTGAGGGTGGTGTTGCCGTAGGCGACGTACATCGTGTCGTCGTCGTCGACGAGCATGCCGGCGTCGTAGTAGCACTTGTCGATCGTGGTGTGCTTCGACCACTGCCCGTCCACCGCGGTGGCGGTGTAGATGTAGGTCTTGGCGAAGTCGACGCAGCCGCCCCAGTAGAAGGTGTCGTTGCTGGCGCGGTGGTTGAAGAACGACGCCCAGATGCCGCGCACGTACCCGCGGCCGCCGTTCAGGTCGTACTTCGCGCCGAAGTCCAGCTTGGGCACGGAGTGGCCGGCGAACTCCCAGTGCACCAGGTCGTAGGAGCGCAGGATCGGCGCGCCGGGGGAGTAGTGCATGGTCGAGGCGGAGTAGTAGTAGGTGTCGCCGACGCGGATGATGTCGTCGTCGGCGAAGTCCTGCCACAGCACCGGGTTCGTGAAATCGGCCGGCTGGTTCGGGGTGGTCGTGGTGGTCGGTGTTGTCGGTGTCGTCGACGTGGTGGGTGTCGTGGTGGTAGCCGGGGTCGTGGGGTCCACGCCGCCGGTGCACAGGGTGCCGTTGAGCCGGAACGACGCCGGATCCGGGTTGGCGGTGGTGAACGAGCCGTTGAAGCCGAAGTCGGCCTTGCCGCCGGTGGGGATGGCGGCGTTGTAGGTGACGTTCTTCGCGCTGACGTCGGTGCCGGCCTGGGTGATCGTCGCGTTCCAGTGCTGGCCCACCTGCTGACCGGCGGCGAACGACCACTCGAGTGTCCACCCGCTGATCGCGTCACCCAGGTTGGTGATCGACACGGACGCGCCGAAGCCGCCCTGCCATTCGGACGTCTTCGCGTAGGTGACCGAGCACCCGGCCGCGGCGTGCGCGGCCGGGGTCGCCACCAGGACGGCGCCGGCGAGGCCGGTCGCGGCGAGCAGGGCCGAGACGGCCGCCCGGGATCGTCGGCGTGACACCACGTTGTCCTTTCCGATCAAGCGGAGAACTGCCACCAGTTGACGTTGAAGAGGTAACCGCTGCCGCCGGTGAACCGCAGGACCAGGTCCTGCGGGCCCGACACACCGCTGACCGGGCAGGACACCGACGTCCACGTCTGCCAGCCGCCGGTGGCGGGGACGGTGCAGCGCCCCACGACCGTGCCGGTGGCGCTGCCCAGGCGCACCTCGATCGTGCCGCCGGAGCTCGCGGAGGCGACGCGGGCGGTGAACGTCTTCGCGCCCGCGCCGAAGGCGACGTTGCGGACCTTGACGGTGTCACCGTTCTCGATCCACCCGATGTTCATGCCGCCTTCGGACGCCGGTTCGGTCTCGATCCCCGTTTCCCCGTTGATCGTTTCGGCTTCCTGCCGGACGAAGGGGTTCAGCGTGTCGGCCGGCGGCGGCCCACTGTTCGTCATGTTGATGGTGGGGATGCTGCCGTCGGCGTTGTAGGCGAACTTCTCCACCGCCACCGAGCGGGTGTAGCCGCCCCCGCCGGGCAGGGCACCGTTGTGGTAGAAGAAGTACGAGCTGCCCTTGAAGTCCACCAGCCCGGGGTGGTTGGTGAAACTGCTGCCCTGCGTGGGCATGACCGTGCCGCGGTAGGTCCACGGGCCGGTCGGGCCGGGCGAGGTGGAGTAGGCGATGAACTCCGAGCAGCACTTGGCCGCGAACACGTTGTAGTAGGTGCCGTTGCGCTTGTAGACCCACGGCCCTTCCTCGAACAGGGTCGGCCGGTTGCCGCCGTTGGGGCGCGTGCCGAATCCGGCCGTGGTGAGCGGGATCTGGGTGGGGCTGCCCGAGTACGACGTCATGTCGGCGTTAAGCCGCACGTACCAGAGGTTCGGGTTGCCCCAATACAGGTACGCCTGGCCGTTGTCGTCGATGAAGACCGTGGGATCGAACTCGCCGTTCTCGACGAGCGGGTGGCCGATGGCGTCGCGGAACGGCCCGGTGGGGCTGTCCGCGACGCCGACCCCGATGGCCATCCGGCCGGTCGACCGGTCGACCATCGGGGCGTACCAGTAGAACTTGCCGTTGCGCTCGACGGCCTGCCCGGCCCACGCGTCCTGCTTGGCCCAGCTGAACGTCGCCAGGCTCATCGGGGACCCGTGGTCGGTCCAGTTGACCATGTCCGCGGACGACCAGACGCGCCAGTCCTTCATGGTGAAGTAGGTCGAGCCGTCCTCGTCGTGCCCGGTGTAGAGGTAGACGCGGCCGTTGGACACCAGCGGCGCCGGGTCGGCGGTGTAGATGTGCTGCACGATCGGGTTGTCGGCGTGCGCGGTGCCGGGCAGGAGGGCCATCGCGCACAGGGCCGCGGTCATCCAGGCGAGTACGCGCTTTCGGTGGTGCACGATGGTCTCTCCTTCGTCGGGGAGCGGGTCAGCTCGCTGCGCAGGTCGACGTGATGCCCTCGGCGCTGCCGGTGCCCTGGAAGCCGAACTCGGTCGTCTGCCCGGCCGCGACGGAGCCGTTGTAGGAGACGTTGGACCAGGTGACACTGCCGGTGGTGCCGCTGTTGCTCGCGCTCCAGGAGCTGGTCACGGCCGCGCCGGAGGGCAGGTTCGTCGTCACCCGCCAGCCGTTGAGGGCGGAGCTACCGGCGGTGACCTTCACGTTGGCCACGAAGCCGCCGTTCCACGAGTTCAACGAGACCGAGGCGCTGCAGCCACTGGGGTTCGGCGTGGTCGGGGTCGTCGGCGTGGTGGGTGTCGTGGGCGTGGTCGGGGTGGTCGGCGTCGTGGGAGTCGTCGGGTTGGTCGGCGTGGCGGCGTTCAGCGCGTCGAGGACGCTGGTGTACGCGGCCTTCTTGTTCCCGTTGCCGTCGAACAGGAGCGGGTTCTCCCCGGTGCGCCAGGAGTCGGTGTCGCGGATGCCCCACGTGGTGATGCCGGCGCAGCGGGCGACGGCGACGCAGGCGCGGGTGACGGCGCCGTAGGCGTTGGCCTGGTTGGAACCGGCGATGTCGAGCTCGGTGATCTGGACTTCGACGCCGAGGTCGGCGAACCGCTGGAGGTTGGCCTGGTAGTCACCGGGCGGGTTGCCGCTGAGGTGGGACTGGAAGCCGACGCAGTCGATCGGGACGCCGCGGGACTTGAAGTCCTTGACCATGTTGTAGACGCCGGTGCTCTTGGCGTTGACGCCGTCGGTGTTGTAGTCGTTGTAGCAGAGCTTCGCGCCGGGGTCGGCGGCCCGCGCGGCGCGGAAGGCCGCTTCGATCCAGTCGTTGCCGGTGCGCTGGAGGTTGGAGTCGCGGCGGCCGCCGCTGCCGCCGTCGGCGAACGCCTCGTTGACGACGTCCCAGGCGTAGATCTTGCCCTTGTAGTGGGTGGCGACCTGGGTGACGTGGTTCATCATGGCCTGGCGCAGATCGGAGCCGCTGAGCCCCTGTGCCCAGCCCGGTTCCTGCTGGTACCACAGCAGCGCGTGCCCGCGCACCCGCTTGCCGGTGCTCACCGCCTGGTTGAGGATCCGGTCGCCGCCGCTGTAGTTGAACTGCCCGCGGTTGGGCTCCGTGGCGTCCCACTTCATCTCGTTCTCGGGGGTGACCATGGTGAACTCGCGGTTCAGGATGTTCACGTAGGTCGAGTCGCCGAGCTTCCCGGCCGCGACGGCGGCGCCGAAGTACCGGCCGGACTGGGCGGCGGACGCGCCGAGCGTCGAGGCCGCGCCGCCGGCGGAGTTGGCGAGCACCAGCGAAACCCCGAGTGACGTCGCCAGGAAAGCCGAGGCCAGTGCGGCCCGGGAGAATGACCGCGAGGTCGTTTTCATGTTCACACCTTCATTCGTGGGTACGGGGTTCGCGGTCACGGGCTGGTGCACGTGGCCGCGTCGAGGCTCGCCGCGCCGGGACCGGACACGAGGAAGCCGAAGGTCGTGGCGGTGCCGGCAGCGACCACGCCGTTGTAGTTCGCGTTCTTGACGGTCACCACGCTGGTGCCGCTCGCCGTGCCGCCCCAGACCTGGCCGAGGCTCTGGCCGCCGGGCAGGGTGAACCCGACGGTCCAGCCAGTGAGCTCCGCGGCACCGGTGTTCGCGACGGTCACTTCGCCCTGGAAGCCGTTGTTCCAGGTGCCGATGATCCGCGGCGTGGCGGTACACGGGCCGCCACCGGCCGGGGGCTGCGGGTCCCCGCCGATGCTGCCCGGTACCGCCTTGAGCGCGTTGTACCAGGTGGTGGCCATCTTGCTGTAGCCGGCGGCGTTGGGGTGGATGCCGTCGGGCAGGTCCGAGACGGCGACGGACGGGTACATGTCGACCAGGTGCACGCGCTTGCCGGCGGCGGCCTTGGCCCGCATGTCGGGGGCGATCGCCGCGTTGAAGGTGCGCACCGCCTGGTCGGCGAAGGAGATGGGGATGATGGTGGCGACGAAGAGATCGGTGCCCGGTGCCTGGTTCGTGATCCGGTCGACCAGGGCCGACAGCCGCCGCGGCGCGCCGGCCGGGTCGCTGCCGTACATGTCGTTCGTGCCGATGTGCAGCAGGATCGTGCGGGGGTGGAACGTGTTCAGCCAGCCGGTGACGTTGGCGTCGATCTGGGCGATGGTCCAGCCCGGGTGGCCTTCGTGGTTGCGGTCGGGCATGCTCGCGGGTCCGTCGGTCAGCGAGCCGACGAAGTCGATCGAGCGCCCGTCGGCCCGCAGTTTCGTGCCGAGGTCGAGGCGGTAGCCGCCGATCGACCCGCCCTGGGTGATCGAATCCCCCAGCGGCATGACCGGCACCGCGGCGGCGGCCGCGGTGGCGTCCGCGGCGGTGGCGACCGCCGGCACGACGCTCAGCGCGGCGCAGGCCGCCAGCGCACCGGCGATGATCTTCGCGAGTTTCATCGGGGGATCCTTCGTCTGCCGCGCGGCAGGCAGGTGATTTCGTGCCGTATTCCGCTCGGTTGACCAGCGTATCCGGACGCGGTATCCGTGACCACGAATTCCGTGTAACTTACAATTCTTCCGCTTTTTCGAAAGTTTCGGCGCGCGGCCGGGCGCCGTGCGGCGCCCGGCCGTCGTTTCCCCGATTAGTTGACGCTGGCCGAGAACGAGTTGACCGCGAGTCCGGCGCCACCGCTCCACGGCTCGAAACCGGCCTGGATGCTGGTGAGGTACCAGGAGCGGTCGACGCGGGTGCGGCTGTCGACGTTGTTGACGAAGTCCATCACGTTGAACGACCAGCCCGAGAGGGTGGACTGGGCCACATAGGACAGCACGTCGTTGCCGCCGTTGTTGCCCTGCCACACATCCCAGTTCCGGCCGCCGATGCTGACGGTGCCGACCCGGCCACCGACCGGCTGCACGTTGCCGGTGTGGTTGAACCAGATCATCAGTTCCATCTGGTTGACCCCGTTGGTCTTGGCGGTCGGGTCCATCCAGATGTCGTAGGAGGCGTCGAAGACCGACCCGCCCACGTAGTTGTAGGAGATCGACGACGGCGCGCTGCCGATCCGGCTGAGCTGCCGGGGCAGGTTCGTGCCGGGGGAGCAGTTCCCGTAGTGGCACCCGACGTAGATCGCCGGGTACGACAGCGGCGCGCCGCCGCTGGTGGAACCCTGCTGGGTCTGGATCCGGAACCCGCTGCCCGTGACGTTGATGCACTGCTGTGCGCTGCTGCCCCAGCGGTTGTTCATCACGACGTACCGGCCGCCGATGGTGGTCGATCCGTACTGGTCGCAGATCAGCGTGTCGGCGTGCGCCGCCGGAGCGACGGCGACCGGCGCCGCGACACCGGCCGCGGCGAGCAGCACCGCGGACAAGGCGTGCCTCAGTTTCATGGGTCTCCTCCACGTCGTTGTGGCTTTTTCTGGGAGCGCTCTCAGTCTGGAGTGCTATCGATCAAACCACAACGGGTGGCCGCAGCAAAAGAGGGGGGCCGTGATCAATTTTCGGAACGCGTTCTCCCTTCTGGTCCGCAATTGATCGGTCATGCTGCCGCGCGCAGCGTCCACTTCTGGTTCGCCTGCCCGTTGCAGGTCCACAGGACCAGTTTGGTGCCGCTGGCCGTGCCCTGGCCGGTCGCGTCGAGGCACCGGCCGGACTGCACGCCGGTGACCGTGCCGTCGGCGTTGACCTTCCACTGCTGGTTGGCCTGGCCGGAGCAGGTCCAGATGATGACCGGGGTGCCGTCGGCCGTGCCCTGCCCGGACGCGTCCAGGCACTTGGTCCCGTAGGCCGTCAGCTGGGTGCCGTTCGGCGTCCAGGTCGCCCCGGCGCAGTCCTGCAGCTGCACCGGGGTGCCGTCGGCAGAAGCCGGGACGTCGGCGCACCGGCCCGACTGCGCGCCGACGAGCTGCCGGGCCGGGGACTGCCCGGGGGTGCCGATGCTCCCGGCGACCGACTTCAGCGCGGTGAACCAGGTCGCGGCCATCTTGTCGTAGCCCGCGGACGTGGGGTGGATGCCGTCGATCAGGTCGGCGGCCGTCAGCGCGGCGTGCATGTCCACCAGGTGCACGTGCTTGCCGGCGTTCTGCTTGCTCTGCACCATGCCGGGAATCGTGGCGTTGAAGGTGCGCCCGGCGGCTTCCTGGCCGCTGTTGGCGATCGGGATGATCGTCGCGACGAAGACCTCCGCGTCCGGCACCGCCCCGGTGATGTGGTCGACCAGCGCGGACAGGCGGCCCGGCGCGCCCGAGACGTTGTAGTTCTGCAGGATGTCGTTGGTGCCGATGTGCAGCAGGACCGTGTGCGGGGTGCTGGTGCGCAGCCAGCCGGCGATGTTCGCGTCGATCTGGTCGATGCGCCACCCCGGGTGTCCTTCGTGGTCGTGATCGCCGAGCGTGGCGGGACCGTTGGCTTGCGAGCCGACGAAGTCCACCTGGTAGCCGCCTGCGGTGACCCGTTGCCAAAGCCCGATCCGGTACCCGCCGGGCACTTGCGTGCCTTCGGTGATGGAGTCGCCGAGGGGCATGACCCGGACCCCGCCGTTCGATTCGGCGGCGGCCGGGGTGCCCGGCAGGAAAGCGGCCAGGACCGCCGCGGCCGCGGCGAGCCACCTGAGCCGTGTTCGCATCTTGTCTCCTCGGAGATCCGCCGTCACACGGCGGTGATGGTCCACTGGTTGTTCGTGCTGCTGTTCGGTGTCCAGAGGCCCACGCTCGACCCGGCGGCGGTGCTGCCCATGCCGTCGAGCGCCGTGCCGGTGCCCCGGTTGACGATCTGGTACCGGCCGTTGCCCACGCTCGTCAGCCGCCACTGCTGACTGGTCGCCCCGGTCCACGCCGTCTGGGCGCAGATGGCGCCGTTGGCGGTGTTGCCCCGGCTGTCGGCGACCAGCCCGTTGGTGCGGTTGACGATCCGGACGTAACCGCCGCCCCCGTCGGTCAGCTGCCACTGCAGGTTGTTGCTGCCGTCCCAGTTCCACTGCTTGAGCGGGGAGCCGGCCGCGACGCTGCCGCCGCCGTCCAGCACCAGGCCGGTGGCGACGTTCGCGATCCGCGACCAGCCGGTCGGCAGCGGCCCCGAGCCGGGGGTCGGGACCTGACCGGAGAAGGTCAGCTTCACGACGTACGCCGGCGCGTCGAACGGCGGGTTGGCCGAAGGCAGCTGGACGCGCAACGCGGAAGCGTCCTGGACCGGCATGGGCAGGGCGGTGGCCGCGCCGGCGTCCGGGCCGAGCAGCTGCGCCGAGACCAGGTTGCCCAGGTTGATCCGGTTCGAGCCGAGGGTGGTGATCGGGAAGGTGCTCCCCGGCCAGCCCAGCACGGTCGCGTACAGCACGGTGTTGTCCTTGCTGCGGGTGAACCGGACGTCGGTCCGGGTCCCCTCCACCGGGGTGGTGAACGAGCCGCCGCCCATCTTCGTCGGTCCCTCGCCGTACACGGCCCACGCGCGGGTCCCGTAGAAGGATTCGCCGAACCGCTTGAGGTAGTTCCCGATGCCGAGCAGGATCGTGCGCTGCCCGGCCGGGATGGTGCCGTCGGCCATCGGGGCGATGTTCAGCAGCATGGTGCCGTTCTTGCTCACCCGGTCGAGCAGCGAGTGCAGGATGGCCTTCATCGAGTAGTAGCCGATGCCGTTGGTGTAGCACCAGCTGGAACTCGAAATGCTGTCGTCGGTCATCCAGTACGGGCTCATCAGGTCGCCCGGCCCGCCGCGTTCGAAGTCGAAGACCTCCCCGCGGTTGTCGAACCCGTCCTTGTAGGTGGCAACGACGTCCTTGTTCCACGCCACGGCCTGGTTGTAGTAGTGCGAAAGGAAGTTCAGCCGCTGCGCCTCGTCGACCTGGGTCAGGTTGAAGTCCTGGTAGACGATGTCCGGCTGGTAGCCGTCGACGACCTCCCGGAGCTTGTCGTACCAGAGCTGGTTCTCCGCGGGCCTGCCGTTCTGGCCGAACAGCCGGCGCAGCGACTCGGTCGGCTGGTTCGGCACGTGGTCGTAGTACCCGGTGAAGTGGTACGCGTGGTGCAGCGCCGTCAGCAGCTTGAGGCCCTTCGCGCGGATGGCGTCCGCGTGCAGCCGCAGCAGGTCCAGCTTGGGCCCGGTCTTGACCGAGTTCCATTCGTTGGCGGTGCTGTTCCACATCGAGTAGCCGTCGTGGTGCTCGGCGACCGGCCCGGCGAACTTCGCGCCGGCGTCGGCGAACAGCTGGGCCCAGTCCGCGGGATCGAAATTCCCGCCCGCGGACTTGAGCTTCGGCGCGAACTGGACCCAGTTGCCCGCCTTGTCGCGGGCGCCGTTGATGAAGTTCTGGTACGGCCACGCCGACGGATCGCCGAACACCGCCTTGTGGTGGTTGTTCTCGTTGGACCCGCCGATGTACATGTTGCGCGGGTACCACTCGTTGCCGAAGGCGGGGACGCTGAACACGCCCCAGTGGTAGTAGATGCCGAACTTGGCGTCCTGGAACCACTCCGGCGCGGGCGGGTGCTGGTCCACCGACGACCAGCTCGGGCTGTAGCTGCCCGGGCCTTCGGTGGCCCACGTGGTGCCGACGCGGAACACGCCGGCGGCCGCGGCCGCCCCGGTCACCACGATCAGCCGGCGCCTCGACAACTCGAACGAAGACATGGCGGGAAACCTTTCGGGAGTTCGGTCAGCCCAGGGACCACTTCTGGTTGTTCGCCCCGGTGCAGGTGGCCAGCTGGATCAGGGTGCCGTTCGCGGTGCCGGAGCCGGTGACGTCGAGGCACAGCCCCGACTGGGTCCCGGTGACGGTGCCGTTGGCGTTGAACGTCCACTGCTGGTTGTTCTGCCCGTTGCAGTTCCAGATGATCGCCTTGGTACCCGGGCTGGTGCCGCGGCCGGAGGCGTCGAGACACCGGAGGTTGCCACCGTCGTAGACCGTGAGCTCGCTCGAGCCGCTGCGGGTCCAGGTCTGGTTGGTGCCGCCGTTGCAGTCCCAGATCTGGACCGCGGCGCCGGGCGTGGTGGAGACGCCGTTGACGTCCAGGCACTTGTTCGCGCCGACCGCGTGCACCGCGCCGGTGGTCGTCGAGCCGCCGCCGGTGCTGTAGCCGGCCGCGGTGATGCTGGCCTGCACCGCGTTTTCCGTGGCGTCCGAGGGGAAGCCGCTGGTCACGGCCCCTTCGAAGAACTCGCCGACACCCGAGACGCTGTTGTCGCCGCCCGTGCCCAGCAGGATCGACGGCTCCAGCTTCATGGGCGAGTAGCCGCGCGGCAGCCCGCCCGAGTACGGCGTGGTGAGGCTGCCGGTGGTGGCGTCGCCGTACTTCAGGGTGAAGTTGCTGGTGCCGTTGTTCTTCAGCCACGCACTGACGAACGGGTGGTGCACGCCGGGGTTGTTCGGATCCTTGTTGGACCCGGTCCCGGTGTGGTACATGCCGTTCTCCAGGTCGGCTTCGACCCACGGGCCGGTGCCGGTGCAGCCGTTGAACCAGCAGGCGGTGCCCCAGTAGATGGCGTTCATGGTGGCGTTGCCGGTGTCGTTGTGGGAGATCTCGCCGCTGCCGTAGTCGAAGCAGCACCACTGGTTGACGTAGTTCGACGAGGTGATCATGTAGACCCCCTCCGGCTGGGCCCCGACCGGCGCGCCCTTGGCGTTGTCGATCCGGTAGCCGACGCCCTGGGTGACCTTGATCCCGTACACCGGATGCCCGCCGGCCGTCACCGGCAGCGCCATCGCGTCCGCGCCGACGTCGGACCCGTTCGGGCCGGGCCCCTTCCAGAACCCGCCCCACGAGATCGGCAGGTCGTTGTGGTTGGCGGTCTGGTCGTAGATCTTCGTGACCGTGCACCGGGTGCCGGCGCAGAACGAGACCTGCGGGGCCGAGTCCGCGTAGCCGCCGGCCTCCAGCAGGCGGATGTCGAGGTACTTCTGGTCCGACGCCCGCTGGATCTGGTACAGCGGGCCGTTGTACGCCCCGAACAGGGCGCGGGTGGTGCTGTGCGCCGTGACGCACGGGGTGCCGCCGGCGGCGTAGATGTCGCACGCCTGCTGCGTGGCGGCCTGGGCCGTGGTGACCGTGCCCGCCACGGCGCCGGCGGTCAGCAGCAGGGCCGCCGCCGCGACTTGCAGGGCTCTGATCAGGGGACGCTTGCGGAAAATCATCGCCGAACCTCTCATTCGCCGGTGCGGGGTGAAGCGCCCCAATGTGGCCTTGGTTGCGTTAGACGCACCCAAGGCGGCCTTCGGTGCGTTAGACGCACCGACCCGGCCGGCGCTGTGACGGTTCACCTCGACGTGGAAGTGAACACCGTG
>NZ_JBEZYB010000074.1:0-37635 GCF_040638285.1 Amycolatopsis sp. NPDC026612 | reverse complement strand
CCACAGCTCATCCGGCACCAACCGCAACGACAAACGATCAACCACAGCCAACATCATCGCTCAAGATCGCCAGATCACCACGTAAGACACGCTCTTAAACCCACACGTGTCCGAGGACGATCTTGCTCACTATCTACACGACTACCCCTGGACTCATTTGCGCAGGTCAGCGGCGTATCGCGACTCCCGGCTGGGCTTTGCCATGGGGTAATTGAGTATCCCTGACACGATCTTGCTCGCTAACCACAACATTCACGCTCGGTTGGGTGGACGCCTACAGCAGGTCCGAACCGCACCTGCAACGTCTTCCGACAGCAGCGAGCACGGTACTGCGTGGCGTGGTGGTGCTTGGATGCCGCTGCTCAGACCGCTGCGCAACCCCATCTCCAGCGACCGCCGCCCCCGGAAGGATGGACTCGAAAGCGGCTTCAACGACCCGGAGCTGGACCTACAGGGTTCAGCCCTTCGCGTCGGTCGGCGTAACAGCGGGGCGGCAACTCCCGATCCATCTCCGGACGAGTCAACTGGAGACAACGATGGGTCTGCTCTACAAGCTCTTTCTGCCGAAATCCGTCAAACGTGTAAGGCGCAAGGTCACCCGGATCGCCCACCCGGTACGGACGGCGAAACGCGCAGTTACACCGCGAGCCGTAAAGGCCGCGATGAACCCCATCGGCTACACCAAGGGCGCGGTCGAGAACCAGATCGTGCGAGCAGTGAAGGGCAAAGGCAAGGGGACTTCCAAGCGTTCCGGGCCGACCGTGACCTGCCAGCACTGCGGAACCCGAGCCAAGGGAGTCATGTGCCCCACGTGCCGGCGTCGCATGCGGCCGCAGGCGGGCTGAGTTCGGCGGCACGGTCAGCGGGCGGTGGCAAGTCTTGCCCCGGCCTGCTGGTACACCAGCAGCGGCACGCCACCGCTGTCGCCTCCGTACCCGTCACCGAGTTCGTGCGGTCGGCGAACACCCCTGATCGCCAGCGCCATGCCTGTTGGACGCGGCCTGCGGGCAGACCACATCACCGCAACCCATTCTCGCCGATCACGCCAACTGTGCTCGGCACGTCCATGCAGAACTCACGACCAACCCGCTCCCCATACCAGTCGCCTTCGACCTTGACCTGCTGTGCTCGCGGGCGCGTAACGCACGATCGGGAAGCGCCGACTTCGTATCAGGTTTCGTCAATTGAAGCAGGAACTCGAGGCACCGTGGACGCTGTGACTGCGCCGCCGCCAGGCTGGTACCCGGACGGGCCCGGTGTGCGCTGGTGGAACGGAGAGACTTGGACCGGGCATACCGCACCGCTGCCCAAGCCTACTACTGACGGTCGCGCAGGCGAACAGCTCCAATCTCCGAAAGGTATGCCACAGCTACCGACTGCTACCACAGCACCGTCCACCGTCACCGCCGGCGCGTTGCGCGGAACCAGTTTCGGGGACCGCTGGATAGAAATCCGCAGCGCCGGGTCCGACAAGCGCGCCTTGGCGAAAGTGATCACCACACGCGGGCGCACCGGACCCAAGTCCTTACGGGTCGACGACGCAATCGTGCAACTAGTCGGAAACGACATACAGGTGAGCATCGGCAGCACCCGAGTCGGCACGCTAGGTGCCACAGACACGGCGACGTACCAGCACGTACTGGCGTGGGCACGCCACCCGATCGAGTCCAGTGGGATCGTCCTCATCGACGCAGAAGGACATCCAGGAGCACACCTCAAGCTGTACCTTCCCAGCCCAGACATGCTCGTGCCCGCCAACGACCTGAACCCCACAATCGCGGTGTTCCCAGCTTGGGACCGGGCCGGCGGCCTGACCTTGGCCAGACTCAAGGCCGAGCACGCCCTGGTCGATTCCGCGACCGCACGCTGGTGGTCAGGGACAGCCCGCTCCGCCTGGGTGGTGCTCACCCGCACGGCATTCGAAATCACGGCATCGATGGACGGAATGCCGCTACCAAACCTCGACCCCGACCGTGACGGCGGCCTGAGGTCGGCATGGACCACCAAACATCCCGGACTTACACAGATGCAGTTCGAGGCACAGGTGTACCAGATCAAGGCCGGACGCCAGATCAACATCCGCTTCGCGCTGAGCTGGTAGGCCCGACACCTCCTGGCCCCGCGACCTGACCGCGAACTGCCTGAGTCAGTGCCTCGAGCCGTCGTGCTCAACCCAGCCGATGATCAAGTCGACGTCCACGGGGACACTACGTCCCGCCGCCGCCCGCAGCAGATGAGACTATCGGAGGTAGCTGCTGTCACTCTGCCCCTGCCGCGACGCGCGATTCTATGGGGTAATTGAGTGTCCGAGACGATCTTGCTCGCTAACCACAACGCTCGCACTCGGTCTGTTGAACAAGGTATGAGCTGGTGGCGGAGGAGTACAGTCACTTTGTATCTTGGACGGGACTCGGCTGTTCCTGACCGAGGTCCGGATCCCGGACGCCCACCGGCTCGGCGCGGTCGGCGAGGGCTGGAAGGTCGCGCAGACCACGCTGATGAACGAGCGCGTCGCGATCGGCGGGTACGTCCAGCCGCGTGAGGGTGGGCTGATCGGCATCGTGACCGAGACCTGGCGCGAGCGGCCCGAGCTGCGCACGCCGGAGCTGCGCGACCGGCTAGTGCAGCACTGGATCGAGGCGGAAACGCTGCGGCTGGCCGGCACCCGGCTGCGCCAGCAGCTGACGAAGGGTGCGCCCGGGCCGGAGGGCTCGGCCATGAAGGTCGCCTTCTCGGAGCTCAACCAGGCGCTCACCGGCCTGGAGGTCGAACTGCTCGGCGAAGAAGGCCTGGCCTACGACGACTGGACGTTCCGGCGCCCGGCGATCGTCGACTTCACCGGCCGCGAAGCGGGCTACCGCTACCTGCGCGCCAAGGGGAACTCCATCGAGGGCGGCACCTCGGAGGTCCTGCGCAACATCATCGCCGAACGCGTGCTGGGGCTGCCCTTGGAACCGCGCGTCGACAAGGACGTCGCCTGGAAAGACTCCCCCGATGAGTCAAGCACAGCCTGATCTGCTGTATTCCGACGTCAAGGAAGACCTCCGGGCCTCCGTCCGCGACCTGCTCAAGACCAAGGCCGGCGCTTCGGCCCTGCCGACGCGGGTAGAGACGGCGGAGAAGTCTTACCTGAAGCTGTGGCGCACGCTGGCCGACGAGGTCGGGGTGGCCGGGCTGGCGGTGCCGGAGGAGCTGGGCGGGCGCGGCGGCGTCGGCCCGCGAGGTCGCCGTCGTGGCCGAGCAACTGGGCGCAGCGTCGCGCCGGTGCGGTTCCTCGACAGCGTGGTCCTGACGACGACGGCGCTGGTCCGCGCGTCCGCTGGCGACTTCGTCCTCCGGCTGGCGACGGGTTCGGCGATCGGTGCTCTGGCCGTGCCGCTGTCGACGGCACCGGGCGCGGGTTCCTGTCTTCGGTGACGGTTTCGGCTTCCCGAACCTTGAGCGGCCGGGTGGGCACGGTCGCCGACGCGCGTCGGTGGCGGACCTGCTGGTCGTGCCGGCCGCGGGGCCGGACGGGTCGGGGCTGTAAGTGGTCGAGGCATCGGCGGTGACAAAGCTGGTCTCGTTCGACCTAACGCGCCGGGTGGCCGACGTGGTGCTCACGGACGCGCCTGCGGTGCTCGTGGCATCGGGTCTGGACGCGGCGTCGGTACTGGAGGAGGCCCTGTTGTTCAGGGCGGGCGTCCTGGCGTCGGAGCAGACGGGCATCGCCGAATGAACGCTGACGGAGACGGTTTCCTACCTGAAGGGCGCTAACAGTTCGGCCGTCCGGTGGACGGGTTCCATTCGCTCAAGCACTGGCTGGCGTACCGGAAGCCGCCGACGTCGAGATTCAGGCCCCTCCGACCTCAGTCGAGCCGTCCCTCCCCGGTTTTGTCCGTCAGATGTAACAGCGCGACCAAATGGGTGCATCACCCGGCGTCATCGCAGGCAGACCACGCCCGACAGATCACACGGGTATCGCACCATTCGGGCTACCACCGGGAGGCAGCACGACAGAGCGTCACAAACCCGGCTCCGTTGGCGCAAACGCCGCGACCGGACAACAAGCCGCTCTGTCCCAGCCAATCGACTGTGGCTACCATTCATCTCGGAGAACCGACGAAGGGGACGGCGTTGAATGATCGTCAATCGGAGACGGGCCACCCCGGAAACCGTCTCGTCGCCACCCTGGGCCGTGTGGCCACCGCGCGTAAGATCGACGAGGTGTCGGCCGGAAAGGTTGTTTCCCTCCTGCTGCCGGCCGTGAGCAGCCTCATCGTGAGAAAGAACAACGGCGTCGCTCACTGCTTCAGCCTGAGAGGGCTCGCCGGACTGTTCCGCAAGGACGCGCCCGACACCTTGGAATTCGGCCGCCGCCACTGCGACCTCATCAAGAAGGAATTCGACTGCGAGGGTTTCTTCACGACCGACGAACTACCTCGGTACGGGCTCGACCTCGACGACGGGAACTACCTCCATCTGCACTCGGGCGCGGATCCGGACACCGACGTCACCGTCGTGACCCTGTACACGCGAAGCATGGCCATCCGAATTCGTGATCGGCTGACACAGGAGCTCAGCAACCTTCTTCGCGAATCACACGAACGCCGCTGAGAGGACACATGACACTGCCCGCCCTGACGATCCAGCTCGTGTCCTCGCCGCCGGCCACACCCACGCCGCTCACCCCTCTGCAGACAGTGGCGCTGGTGGTTCCGGTTGTGACGGCCATCATTCTGCTCGTTTTCGGCGTGAACAATGTCCCCGATCTGTGGCGAAAGGTCGCGAAACGGCGCGAACAGCGAAGACTTGCCAAGAAGTCGGAAGCCGACCTGATCGACACCCTTCCCCGCGTCGCCAACCTGGTCGACCGGATCGAAGAGGTGCGGCGAATCGCGGCGGCCATCAGCGCGGACGTTCCCCTGGTATCGATCGCCGGTCGAACCGGAGTCGGCAAGAGTGCGGTAGCGGTGTCCGCGGTGGCGGTATACCGCGACAACACGCTAAAAAACCCCCGGACAACCCGCAAGAACACATTGTGGCTCGACGCGCACAACTGTTGCCCGACGCTCGAGGACCTCGCGCGAATGCTGTCATTGGCGTTCGACCAGCCCGGGATATCCGCCGCCCCAAGCCGGGACAAGGAACTCGTCGTCCGCAATTTCCTCGCTGCCAATCCCACCGTGCTCATCATCGACAACTTCGCGCCGCCCGCCGGCCCTCGGCAGCAGGCTCTGATGGACCTGCTGGAGTCGCTTCCGGCGAGGTCCTGCGTGATTCTCAGCTGGGGTGAAAGCATCACCACGGAGGGCGAGCTGGTCCAGATCGAAGATCTCGACCTGGAGCACGCGGGCACGCTGCTGCTGCGCGAGGCCGACCGGCACGACGTCATCCTCGCCGAGCCGGCCAATGTGGAAGACACCATCCGGGACACCTACGCCCGGCTCGGCGGAAACCCGCAAGGCCTGCGCTGGCTGGTCCTCGAGATCAAGAAGTCAGCCCGGACCGTCGCAGACACCTTGGAAAAACTGACGGCGCGCGACTCACGGATCTACGCGGAGCTGTTTGGCAACATCTGGGAAACACTCGAGGCGGAGCAGAAGAACATCCTCATCGGCACCGCCGAAGCCCAGGTACCGGCCAGCAGTGAATACCTCATGGCAGCGACCGGGTTCAAGGAGAAAGAAGTTCACGACACTATCGAGAACCTCCTGGCCCTGGGAATTCTCGAGCGAGCGACCGAGCAGCACGTCGCCCGGGTCCGCCTCCCGAACATCACCCGGTCCTACGTCGTCTCGAACGCGGATCGACGACGAATCAGCACCACCCGGCGCAGACTGGCCCGTTACTACATTCGGCGGCTCGAATCGGACTGGGAAGACGCTGCGGGCATCGAGCACGACATCGAAAACGTCATCCAGGTTTTCCTCAAGGCCAAGCAGGACGGCGACTGCTCCTCGGCGCTGCGGCTGTTCGAGCTCATCCTCGACATCCTGTTCACCCTCGGCCTGTTCGATGATCGCATCAACCTCGGCCATGCGGCAGTGGAATGTGCCCGGCAGCTCGGGCGCCCGGCCGACGAAGCGCTGGCCTGGTCGGTCATCTCATCCACCCATACCGTGCGCGGGGAATACCGACTGTCCGACGCCGCATTGATTTCCGGGCGAGCCGCGGCCGAGCAGTCCGGCTCCACCCAAGCCATCGCTTACCAGGCTCGATGCCGCGCCTACAACTTGTACCGCGAAGGCCACACAACGAAGGCGCAGAACGAATTGGAAGGAGTTCTCGAACTCGCCGACAGCGCCGGCGACGTCAACGGCGCGATCGACATCCTGGCACTCAAATGTTCGCTGGCGCTGCACGACAAGCGGCAGCAGGAAGCGCGGCACCACGTCGACGACTTCAACCAGCGCATCCACGCCGCAGGCTGGCGCCGGGCTGAAGCCTATCCCTATCAGGAATACGCCGAACTGGAGCTCTGGGAACGCAACCTCGCCGAAGCAGCCCGCTGGGCGAGCAAGGCGCGCGACATAGCCGTGCAGTACCGGGATCGCCGGCAGGAGATCAGGGTGGAGCTGACGCTGGGACGCATCGCGATGTACGGCGGGCAATTGGGTGAAGCGAAGTCCCTCCTGCGCAAGGCGGCCGAAGACGCAAGCCAGTACGGGTTGGTCAACGAGCTCGCCGAGATCCGGGCGCACCTCATGTTGGCCTCCCGGAGGCCACGCTGGATATGGCGAGCGTGGTACACGAACTGCAAGGTGCCGAACCGGCTCTGCTCCCTCCCGATCGGAGGTGACTGAGCCACGGCCCGCGGGAGACGGAGAGCCGACGACGCACACATTGCGTAGGAGAGCGGGGAACGAATGGACTTCGACACGCTGATCTTGGACGTGGCCGGGAGGGGGCTCCACCATGGCAGACATATCGGGGCAGGCCCGGGAGAACTGACCCGGCTGCTCGAGCTCGATTACGGGCGGACAACGCGCACGTTCGATCCTCTGCTGTGGAACGACGCCGCCCGGCTCCTCGACCGGATTGCCGCTTGGGCGGCCGATGGCGACGGCCGCGTGCCGGATCGGGGACCGGGCCGGTTGGTCATTCTCTCGACGCTCTGCACCAGATTCAAAAGAAGCCGCGGCACCTTCCTCGGCCTCGCCCTCGCGTCGAGTGTCCAGGGGCGGCCCAGTACCATGGTGGACTGTGACTCGCTGCTGGATGCTCTGAGCGTCCAGACCGGCGACATCGTCGTCCTGCTCGATCTCGTCGTCGTCCCCAGCAGGCTCTACACGACCGCGACCGGCTGCGACGCCACGGCCGTGGCGGACCTGATCGCCGAGCTGGCCGAGTGGAGGTCGGCGAACCTGCTGCTCTGCGCGACGCCGGGCACCTTCGAACTCAACTCGTCGGCGGGCTACCGGGCATCCGAACTGAGCACGTTCCGTTCCCTGAAGTCGCTCGCCGACCGGGGCAAGCCGTTCTCTGTTCACGACCTGCACACCGAAATGACCCGTCGCGCCGACGACCTGCGCGACGTCACCATCGGCGTCTGCGCACCGGGCCGGGGGCCGGTCCTGCTGCAGCCCCGACGCACCAGCCCGAGGTTCCCGGGGTACATCATCGACGACCTCTACTCACCGGGGCCCGGTTCGCGGCTCGACGCCGTCGCCGAACTGGCGGACATCGTGCAGGGACATTCGGACGAGGCCGACCCCGACGATGCGAGGGCGGCCCTGGTCGAGCTTTCCAAGCTCGACCCGGATCCATCCGTCCGTGCCGAGTGTATAAAGAGCTTTCAGCGAAGCAAGAAAGTCACCGTCGACGACTTGAGATCACTCGAGATCTGCCACGACGAAGTCGACCGCCACCTCCTCGCCGCGAAGCCCCCCGAGTTCGTGGCGATACCCGCTGGCCGGTACCGAATCGGCGCGGAATCCGAGACCGGCCAGTGGTTCGAGCGGCCCGCCTTCGACGTCCGTCTTCCCGCTTTCGCCATCGCCCGGACGCCAGTGACCAACGGTCAATACTACGTGTTCGCCAAGGAGACCGGCCGGCCGGTACCCGGAAGCTGGGTGTCCGACGCGGTGCTGCTCGGCCAGCGGGATCATCCGGTCGTCTACGTCTCGTACTACGACTCCGTGGCCTACTGCGAATGGCAAACCACGAAGCTGCGGTCCGAGCCCCCGGCAGGCGCGCGGGTCTGCTTGCCCACGGAACTGGAGTGGGAAGCGGCGGCCCGCTGGCCCGACGGCCGGGCACACCCTTGGGGCGACGTGTTCGACCCGCGCCGGTGCAACACCCTCGGCGCCGGTCGCGGAGCCGTCATCGAGACCGGTGTATTCAGCCCGGCCGGCGACACGAGCGCCGGGGTGGTCGACATGATCGGCAATGTCTGGGAATGGACGGAATCCCTGTGGGGCGCGAGCGGGCGAGCGCCCGCGCAGCTTTACCCGCTACCTCCCGAACCGGAACCCGTCCACCGATCGGCGCCGAATACCGTGCGGCGCATCGTGCGGGGTGCCGCCTTCTACTACACCGACGAATGCGCGAACGCCTACACACGAAACCGCGCTTACCCGGACGACACCCACAAGGCGGGGAGCTTCCGGCCGGTCATCCGGCTGCCCCGGACAGGAGGGGAACCATGACCGCAACTGTGCGGCTCGGTGCGGGACGCCATAAAGTCATCCAGTGGAGCGGACTCCGGATCAGGGAGGCCGAAGGCTCCTGGCTCCAGGACGAAGATGGGCGGCGATACCTCGATTTCTTCGGTGCTTCCGGGGTGAACCTCCTCGGCCACTGTCATCCGCGCGTCGCCCGGCGAGTGCGCGAGGCGTTCGGGTCCCGGGGTATCGGCGCGTTTCCTGGCATCTTCGAGGATGACTTGGTGGCCCGGTTGGGTGTCGTACTGGCCGGCGGCAAGTGGTGCGCCGAACTGTTCTCCGGCGGCGCCGAGGCCGTCGAAGCCGCGCTCAGGGCCGCCGAGGAGTACACCGGCCGACGAGGTGTGCTGGCGTTCGACGGTGGTTTCCACGGGAAGACGATGGGGGCCCGCTCGGTCACCCAGGGCGCGAAGCCGCCGGTCATCGGTGCGGTCTTCGCTCGCTACCCGGACCGGGCGAAGTGTCCGCACCACGCACCCGCACGGGGACTGCCGTGCTCTTGCGTCACCGAGGCCGGCGAGGTGGTCGCTGCATCGGCCGAGCACCTGGGTGCCATCATCGTCGAACCGGTCCAAGGGCGATCGGGCAACATCACCCCTCCCCCGGGATTTCTCACCTATCTGCGACGACTCGCCGACGAATATGGTCTCCTGCTGATCGTGGACGAGACGTTGACTGGGCTGGGCCGCACCGGGGCGTGGCTCGCCCACCACGAGGAGGACGTCCGAGCCGATCTCATCGTCATCGGCAAGGGACTCGGTGGCGGCTACCCGGTGAGCGCGTTGATCGGCGAAGCCGGTGTCATGGACGCCGGTTCGTTCGGCGTTCCCAGCGGGAGTTCTTCCAGCTTCGGCGGGTACGCGGCAGCCGCTGCCGCTGCCGCCGCCACCCTGGTCGTCCTCGAAGAACAAGACCTGATCATCCGGTCCCGCGCAGTCGGCGCCGGGCTCCTCGCGGACCTGGAAACTGGGCTCGCCGGTTGCCCGGCCGTGACCGGAGTCTCCGGGCGAGGCCTGTGCGCCGGAATCCACTTCGCTGATCCTTCCGCAGACACCGTCCGGATGTTCTTCGACGAATGTTTCCAGCAGGGTCTTATCACGATGACCGGGGAAGGGTGCGCACGCCTGTACCCACCGCTCACGATCAGCCCCGACGACGTGCGACTCGGAACGGAGATCCTCTGCGCGGCCGCCTGGCGAATCGCGAAAGGCACGGGGCGGTGATCAGGTCCGCCGTACTCGGAGCCGGCATGGCGGGCCGGCGCCACGCCGAGTTCTACCACAGCCGTCCCGACGTCGAACTGACGGCGATCGTGGAACCTTGTCGGGATGAGCGCATCGCGGGCTTGCCGGGCTCGGTCCCGCTGTTCGATTCACTGGACAACCTCTGGGAAGCGGACCTCAACGTCGACGTCATCAGTGTCTGCAGTCCTCCCGCCGCCCACTGCGCAAACGTCCTGCAAGCTGTCGAGCGCGGGGTGGGATGCCTCTGTGAGAAGCCCCTGACGAGGACTTCCGCCGAGGCTTGGCAGCTCACCGCGGCCGCCACCCGCGGTGCGGCGCCGGTCATCCCAGTGCACAACTATGCTCACTCTCCTTGGTGGCGTTCGCTCAAGGCGGCGGTCTACGCCGCGGTCCCCGAGACGCTCACGGTGTCCATCGAGCGCCCGCACGCCGCTTTCGGAGTGGCCGGCCGGCACGCCGGCTGGCGAACGGACGCCCCCGTGTCCGGTGGCGGCATAGTCTGGGACTTCGGCGTTCACGCGCTTTACCTGGCGGACGACCTCTTCGCCGCCGCGCCGCTCTCGGCCCGGACTTCGTGCTGGCGTGAGGAACGCGGATGCGAGATCGAGTGCGATATCACTTTCACCTATCCCGGCGATCGGCTGCTGCGCTTCACCGGAAGCTGGTGCTCCCGGCGCAGGACGTCCAGCTGGTGTGTGACCGCACAAACCCAGAGTGGGGGAGCGATCACGCTGACCCGGCAAAGCCCGTCTGGAACCGGTCTCTGGCTCGACGGTGTGTTCGCCGAATACCTGATGGCGAGGGAAGGCTCGCGGGCGTGGCGCCGGACCCTACGCTCTTCCGCTGCCGCGATACTCGCGGCGGAAGCGGCCCGTCGATCTGCGCGGTCATTGGGAACCACGGTGTTGCTGGACGCCGCGGCCCTCCATCCGGTCTGATCCGCACAAACGAGAGCCCGGTTCCGACCGGAATTCTCGGCGAGACCCGATCGAACGACCCTGAATCCGGTGGCGAGCTCACAGCCCGTGGTGCCGGACCCGCAACCCCCGAGAACTCCGTCGACAGTCGGCAGTACCGTCTGATCCATAAGTTCGCACCACCCGGCGGCAGTGCCGTCAGTCGTTCAACCGAAGAGGAGAAACCATGCCCGAGACCATCCGTGAGCACCGCCTCGACCTACATATCGACGGGGATTCGTTGGCCATGGTCCTCGCGACGCCCGCCGCCGCCGAACTCGGCTCTTTGGCCGTACTGCTGCACGGTGGTCCGGGTGGCCAGAAAGACGGGCCGGACAGGCTCTACAGCGACCTCGCCAGGAGCCTCGGCGAGAAAGGGATAGCGTCACTCAGGTTCGACTTCCGCGGGGTCGGCGAGAGCACCGGCGAATACCGAGACATGACCATCACCCGTTCAGTGGAGGAGTACGACGCTGTCTGGCGTTTCGCGCGCTCGATCGGTTTCGGGCACGTAGGGGTAATCGGAGAGAGCTACGGAGCTACCATCGCCTTGCGAAGCGAAGCAGCCGACCCGGACGCCGTCTGCCTGCTCTGGCCGGCGATCTACTTCCTCGACGTGACGTTCGCCCCGTTCGTCACCGAGGAAAAACTGGAGACCGCCCGCAGGGATGGCTTCACCATCGAAGACGGCGTCGAAGTCGGTTTGTCGTTCCTCGAAGAAGTCCTGGAAATCGAGGACGTCGAGCCCGGCATCCGACGGCTGGCGGCGCCGACTCTCCTCATCCACGGCAAGGACGACAGCGAGGTGCCATTTCGGCAGAGCGAGTCCGCGTACGCTTTGCTCTCCGAACCCAAGAAGCTCGTACTCGTGGACGGCGGCGACCACTGCCTGGCACGACCGGCGGAACGAGAGATCGTCAACGCCGAAGTCGCGGCTTGGTTTTCCAAGCACCTGTAGGGGCGGGCCATGATGAAGATCGGCGTCGCACTGAACATGACAGCCCAGCCGGGGGTTCCGGACGCCCGGTGCCTCCGCGAGCATCTGGAGCTCGCCGTCCTGGCCGAATCGCTCGGATTCGACTCCGCATTCGTCACCGAGCATCACTTTTCCGATTATGCGCTGACCCCGTCGCCACTTCAGTTGCTGACGTACCTGGCAGCACGCACCGACCGGCTCCTGCTGGGCACGGCCGTCGTGGTCATCCCCTGGCATAACCCCGTACGACTCGTCGAAGAAATTCTCACCCTCGACGCGTTGAGCAATGGCCGGCTGATCATCGGCGTCGGCCGCGGGACCGCCGGACGCGAATACGAGGGTCTCGGCTGCGCGAGCGATGAATCGGAGAACCGTTTCACCGACGGGCTGCACACTCTGGTCTCGGCCCTGACCACATCAGCATCGATCTCCACCGGTTCCTCGGGCAAAACCTTCATTCCGCGCCCCAGATCCGAGAACCGTCGCACGATTCCATTTTACACCGCGTCGACGTCCGGACGCTGCGGCGCAACAGCAGCCAGCCTAGGACTACGTCAACTCGTGGCCGGCCAAGCGGATTTCCATTATCTGCGAACACACACCACTGGTTACCACGCCTCCGTCATCAGAGCCGGCCACACCCCAAAACCACCGATGGTGCTCGTTCTGGCGACGTCCCGACCCAACGACACCCAATCCGAGGATGTCGCGCGCCCCTATCTCAACAACGACTGGGATCTCGTCGAGAGCCACTATCAGTACACGAACGGGACGATCTCGACCGTACGAGGCTACGAATCACATAAAACAATCGAAGATCACTTCCGGCGGATATTTTCAGATCGAAGCTATCGTGAGATTGAAACGGATAAACTCATCTCGACCCAGCTGATCGGCGCACCGGAGAAGTGCGTGGCGAATTTCGTCAAGCTAGTCCAATACACGGAAACCGACCACGTCCTCTTGGAGTTCTGCTATGGCGGGATGCCGCTTACGACAGTGCGCGAAAGTATGGAATATTTCGCAAGCGAGGTTCTTCCACAGTTGCGCACGGTCTCCGAAGCGGGAGGTCGAACCCCTGGGGAATGACTGGCGCCGGGTCCGCCGCGGATGACCGGCGATCGAGCCGGCGAGGCGAGCGAGCCGCCTGGCCGTATCGACGCGGCCGGGGCCCCTATGTCGACGACGGCACGGGCGCTTCAGGAAGCGCTGGCGGTGGGGTATCAAGTCCTGCGGCCGACCGTACAACTGGATGAAACGCTCAACGCAACAAGCGACGAACCCTGCTGGCGCAGACTCGAGCTGATCAGCCGGTTCGGCGACAGTCCCCCATGGACAAACATGCTCAAGGCATACCAGAGGACACCGACATCACAGGAAGTGATCACGCCTCAGCTAACCGACAAGGTTTGTGCCCCTAAGGGATGTCTCGTAACTGGTGTTGTGGTTGGTGGGTCTTGTGTTGCGAGTTAGTCGGCAAGGAGGATGTTGTGCAGATGCGCGACTCCGGACACCGTGTCGGCCAGTGTGTGCGCGGCGCGACGGTAGTCGCGGAGAATCTTGAAATTCTTCATCCGGGCCAGGACGTGCTCGACGCGAGCGCGAACCTTGCGATGTGTGGCGTTGAGATCTTCCTTCCAGCTGGGAAGATCGCTGCCGTCTCGAGGTTTGCGAAAGGGCATGACGACTCCAGGATTGCCCTGGTAGCCGCCATCGGCCATTACTGGTCGGTCGGCGAGTTGCTTGGCGATTCCGGAGTCGCGGTAGACGGTGCAGTCGTTGCGGCTGCCGGGTTGCGGGTCGCCGGTGGCGATCACCAGCCGGGTCTCGGCGTCGATGGCGACCTGCACGTTGGTCGAGTAGCGGTAGTTCTTCGACGGGGTCGCCAGCCGATGATCCCGCGTGGGGACCAGGGTGCCGTCCACGATCGCGACCGCGTCGATCCGTCGTTTGCGGATCGGGGCCAGCGCCAGCAGTGGCCCGATCGTGTCGATCACCCGGTGCGCCGCGGAATGCGACACCCCGAACAGCGGTCCGATCTGGCGCATCGTCAGGTTCGTCCGCCAGTATGTCGCCACCAGCAACACGCGGTCTGCCAGCGGCAACGCCCACTGCCGACCCGGGCGACCGTCCGCGATCTCGTTACCGCCCCGCTTCGCGACCAGCCGCACCAGCTTCCGGAACTGTCCCGGCTCCAAGCCGGTGAACGGGGCAATCCACTCCGGCTGCGACGCTGTGATCACCTGCACCACGACAGCATGATCGACTACCGACCCCGTCACCCCGACACCGGGTTACGAGACAGCCCTTAGGGACACAAACCCAGTGTCCGGGGACCGAGTTGATCTATAACCCCACGCTGAAGTTCGCTACGGACCTGCAGCTTGAGTGATTCGCTTCCACGCGGGAGATTTCCCACGTCTACGTGTTCAAAGGGGGACTTGAACACCCCGCACGTGGGTTATCTCCCTTGTTCGAGGAGATCATGCAACCATAGTAGCGGACAGTCATAGCCTTCGCAGGGATCATTGAGAGGCGCAGGGGCACCCCCGCAACTCGCCCCCGATGTCGTTGTCCGAGTACCCAGCCGGCGATCGGGACATCAACTGAGCCAACTACCCCAGGGCACGAAGGACCCTGCTCGACGCATACCGGACGAGAAGGCCATCAGGATCGCTGACGTGATGCTCGACGATGTTCCGAATGTCGGGAAGGAACTCGGACCCGCACGAACTCAACAGAATAGTTCCAGCCACGTCAGGGTAACCAAGATCGACCAGCGACTTGGCGGCGCCGACTCGTCGCTGCGGCGACTCTGCCGGGTCGGACGCCACATCCGCCAGGTCGTCCGCGACGTCGTCCTCACCAGCCAGCCTGTTCAGCGCCAGTATCCGAGCTTCCCACCAGCACCGCAGTCGATCGTCAGCAGAGTCGACAACAGAGTCGAAGTTGCAGCAAGCGATCTCCATCAACAGACTCTTGGCGCTCTTCTCCATGTCGATTTCTTCTAGAATATAGACAACCTGCATCAACTCGCGGGCAAGAAGCGGATATTCCTTCGCAACGCACAAAAGTTTTCCGGCCACCTTTTCCGCCAAGCGCTCCTTTACAATCCACCACCACATTATACTCCAGGATTCGAGTTCTTCGCTGGCAGTGATCAAACTTGCCCACTCGTGAACTCGAAGGTCCACATTAATTGCGAGCATCAACTCGTACATTTCCTCAGAAGAAGCTTCCGCATTAATAATCACATCACGCATCGCCTCCTCGTCCCCAGTCTTCGCAATTAGATATCGAAGACGCGCAGCATACCAGTCGGAATCCTCTTCACTATCTTCGTGCAACGAATTTTCTTTACAATATAGGCCTCGACGCGCGCAATCTCGCGCACGATCTATCTCGTTCATTTCGAACAGCTCCCACGCGATCACGTACCAGTCGTACACGACCAGGTCGGTTCGCCCGTCAAGGCCTTCGAAAATATCGGCAACGCGAAGTTTCTCGCCAATCTCCGTCAAGCAGTTGATAACGAGGAACATATCAGAGAGCTCCCTATCGGAGCGCTCCAAGATTCTGTTCAAGATATTCATTGCGTCGTCATGTCGATCAATAATGTGAAGCTGGCGCGCTATTTCAATGTCTCGCCTGAGAAATTTTTCACCCCCGGATTCCGCCAGACTCAGCAGTGCATCGACAACTCGCCCCCTTCCTGGCAATCGCGCCATTGCCGCGATCGCGAATACCGAGTCAGGAGATTTCGCCAATTCGCAAAGCCTGTACCGCACATCATCCTCGACGGCGTGATTCAGGTAAACGCCATCCGCAACCAGATCCGCGGCGAGTTCGACTCGCTCTACTCTTTTGCTCTTGATCAGCTCATGCAGGAGAGGCGCAGGCTCATGAATCCCGCCACCTTCTTCCAACCAGCGCCCCAATGCAAAGAAGACACTACCCCTGACGCTTTCCCGGCCGAGCTGATCAATGACACGGCGAATCGCCAGCCGGGTGAGCCCGTCGCCGAGCCACTCGGAAACCATCCAGCCACCGGCGAGGTACTCAGCGAAGCTCCGGTGAACAAATTCGAGGGCATCACCGACCAGTCGCACCACTCCCGTACCGATAAGCAGAGATCTCACGTACTCCTTCCATCGCGGAATGTCGCCGACTGGATGCGACGCGTTAGCCACAGTCCATTTGACCGCTTGATGCCATAGTCGGTCAGTTTCAGCACCGAAATCGTCCCGACTCAAGATATGACTCACCGCCATACTCTCGAGCAGATCCGATATGTTCTCGAACAGCCAGTCGGCAAGTCGCCCGCCATGCCGGTAGTCACTCAGGTTCTCTAACAGTTTACGACGAGCTTGAAAATAGCTTTGCCGCACATCCAAGAGGTAACGAAAGAACTCACGATAAAGTCCCGCACGGGAAGTGGGCAATTCCCCATCGCCAGTCTCTTCGTAAACGATCGCCGCGATGGTCGCGAGCAATGGCAAGGTTACCACGGCATTGAGGCGCGCGTGCTCGATCGATTGGATGAACCGATCCGGATCCCCGCTTCCGGAACGGGCCCGGAACCAACTCCCCGCAAACGTGTTCAACTGTTTCGCGGTGAAGGGCTGCAGCTTGTAATGCACGGCACCCGCCATGCGCAACGGACCCAGTTCAACTTCGCCGAGCGGCCGGGACGCCACCAGGAAACGGTACGCGTTCTCCGGCTCTTCCAGTCGCCGGGCCAACGCCGTGATGACCCTTGCGCGTTGGTCTACGTCCAAGATCTCGTCGAGGCCGTCGACCAGCAGCAGCCACCGGATTCCGGCGCCGGGGGGCTCTCGGAACAATGCCTGGTCGATCCGTACGTCGAGATATTCGTGCAGTTCAGCGTGGACCGTCTCGGCCACCGCCTCGGCCAATACCGACGACGCGATCGCCGTGGCCCGGACACGAACCGGGACTACCCAACCGCACGGCGGTGCCAGCGTCGCCCGGGCGTCCGGGGCGAGCCACCAATCTGCCGATTCAGCGGTGAAGTGATACTGCACGGTCGACTTTCCACCGCCGGCGTCCGCGGTCAACAGTAAGTTGCGGTGGAGGTGCATCACGTCTTGCACCGGACGCGGACCGAGACCCATCTCGCCCGGCGAGTTCCGGCCGACTTCTTCGCTCGAGTCCTGTTCGACGTACAAGGTAGCGAGGGGAGGAACGTTGTCGATCAGCAACCGGTAGGGCAAGTGGTGCGCGGCCCGTTGTTGAGCCACCAATAGCTCCCGTACGCCGGAGGCGAGCTCCCGTCCCGGGCGTTCGATCAGCGCTTTGCCGTCGCCCCAGGCCCGCTTGGCCGCCAGCCAGTGCGTGGACACCTCGGCCAACCACGCTTCGGAAGGGTCGATGGTCCTGGCGATCACCTGAACGGTCGCTCTGGGAATCGGACGCTCTGCTTTGATCAAGGCAGAAACCACGGAATCGCTGAACCCGGCGGCTCGAGCCAGTTCACTTTGGCTGGTGAACGCCGAAGCGCGCATCCTCCGCTTGATCAGTTCGCCGAGGTCTACCGCAGCCTTCGGCCGCGCAGTGCTCTGTGCTGCTCGGACCATTGACGCCATCTCACTCGCTTCCCGGCAACCTCCCGGGAACGTCCCGGCCCGGACGGGAACCATTGAACCATCCGACGCTCGTCCCAGCGGCCGACACAGGCCGCCGCAAGAAGGAAGGGACGGGATATGAAGCTGTTGATGATGCTTGCCTACGTGTCCGACGCACCTTGGTACGTGGTCTTCGCGTGGCTGATCGCCTACCAGACGACGGTGCTGGCACGCCGCCGAAGTCTGCTCGGCAAGTACCGGAGGAGCCTCGGTCGCCTCCACCGGGCGGTGCACGTGTCCAGGAAACACACGACCGCCAAGACCAGCCGGGGCGAGTAGGTCCCCCTGGGGGAGCCAGCACGAGCGTGGCCGGCCGGGCGTTTCAATGCCCGGCCGGCCACTCCTGGACTGCCGCGCCCTGGACGAAGCCCTCGAGCTGGCCGCGCTCTGCCCGATGGCCGCCGACGGCACGATCGAGGTCCGGCCGATCGCCGGGGTCCTGGACCTCGACCACCGCCCGTCGACGGGCGCATGACGGCCGCGCCCGTCCTGTCGGAGGTCTACCGCGAGCACCGCGCGAAGATGCTCGCCGCCTTGGTCCGCGTGCTGGGTGACTTCGAATTGGCCGAAGACGCGCTGCAGGAAGCGTGTGCGCTCGCTCTGCGCACCTGGGACGACCGGACACCGGACGACCCGGTGGCCTGGTTGCTGACCGCGGCCCGCAACAGTGCGATCGACCGGCTCCGCCGCGCCCGAACCGGCCGGGCCCAGCTCGCCCGGCAGCCGGAGGAGGCGATCATGAACTTCGGCGAAGAACGCCTGCTCAGCGTCGGCGACGAGCGGCTCAGCCTCCTCTTCACCTGCTGCCACTCGGCTCTGGCCGAGGAAGCGCGGGTCGCCTTCACGCTGCAGGCCGTGGTCGGCCTGACCGCCCGGATCGCCCGGACCTTCCTGGTCGTCGAGCCGGCACTGGCCCAGCGGCTCGTGCGCGCCAAACGCAAGATCCGCGACGCCGGGATCAGCCTCGCCGTCCTCGCCGATCACCTGCTGCCCGAGCGGCGCTGCTGGTCCACCACTCGCGCTCGGCCACCCGCCACACCCCGGCCGGGGACGTCGTCCTGCTCGAAGACCAAGACCGCTCCCGCTGGGACCGCGCCGAGATCGCCGAAGCCGTCCGGCTCCTGGACCGGGCCCCGCGCTTCGCCGCGCCCGGGCCGTACGTCCTGCAGGCGACCATCGCGATCCTGCACGCCCAGGCACCGACGGCCCGGGACACGAACTGGCCCGCGATCGCCGCGGTATATGCGCAGCTGCCCGCGGTGACCCCGTCGCCGGTGGTCGCGCTCAACCACGCCGTCGCGGTCGCCATGGCCACCACCCCCGAGGATGGGCTGGCCTTGACCGACCGGATCGGGGGCCTCGAAGTTATCACCTGCTGCACGCGGCCCGCGCCGACCTCCTGCGCCGCCTCGGCCACTCCGACGAGGCGGCAGAGGCGTACCGGCGCGCGCACGAGCATTTAACGGGCACTCGACGAGCGCAATAGAGTGCCGCACATGCCGGTCCACTGGACCGGCTTCACGCGGTCACGCTGCACTAGATCCAGCCCACGAACACGGGGTGCAGCCATAACATCGGCTTCCTCGACGGATCGCTCACCATCGTCAGCCTCAACTTGACCGCGGCCTGGACCGAAGCGGACTGCCCGGACAAATAGCCGGCCCGCGCCGCGGATTCGTCCTCATTCCACACCCAGGTGCCGAAGAACGTCTCGGGCGAACCGGGAAACCCCGTATTCGTTCTTCGAACCCCAATCCGTCTCCCAGAACGAACCGTAGACCAGCACAAGCGCTCGCTTGGCCCGGGTGAGCCCGACGTAGAACGTACGCCGGTCCTGCGCCAGTCGGTCCGGGTTCGGCTCGGGGTGCACGCGCAACCGCCCCGACCACCGACGACCGGGCATGATGCCTTCGACCAGCCCCGGCAGGATCACGACATCCCACTCCCGGCCCTTCGCGGAATGGTAGGTAGTCAACGTGACCTTGCCGGCCCGCAACGCGCCGGCGGCGATGTCCCGCACTTCAAGGCCATACGCGCTGGCAGCCTCTCGGAACTTTCCCAGAGCTTGCTGGTCTCGGACGGCGGAGCTGCCTGCGGCGATAGCGTCTAGCTCAAGTTCCCGGATCAGGTCGGTCAGCCACGCGTGCAGTGGTGGTTCGTCCGACCGGAAACCGTTGAGCAGGCCGGCGAACTTCCGGCCCGCGGCACGACGGTCGAGCCGTGGCAGCCCGGCGGCTTCGCGCACCGGAGCGTATGCCCGTACCAGGTCGCCCAAGGTGGCGACCGAGGTCGCACCGGTGTCCGGGCCCAGTACAGCCGGCTGATGTCCGGCAACGGCACGGGCCGCGCAGTCGCGAACGAAGTCGGCGAGCTCACCCCTGGGCAGCCGTTCATCCCGTTCATTCACATAGGCAATGCGTCCGGCGTCGAACTCGTCGATCAAGGCCGACAGCAAGGGTCCACGGGCGGGGTACAAGACCGCGATGTCGTGGCCGGCCACCCCGCTCGCGAGCAGCGCGTCGATCTTGCCTGCCACGATCGCGGCGTGTTCATCGAGCCCGCCGTCGGCCATGATCGGCTCGATGGCCCCGTCGTCCGCCCGGCCGGGCACCGCCCGGTACGTGCGAGGTTCTCGGAGGGCGGCGTGGCTGGCCGCGACGATAACTTGGCCACACCGATAGTTCACCCCGAGGGAGTGGTCGCGGAAGTCCCCACGTGCGGCCAACTCGTTCAGGTACCGCGGGTCGGCACCGGTGAAGCCCATCACGGACTGATCGGGGTCTCCGAACGCCGCGATACTCACGCCTGCCGCGTCGTGCAGGGCGAGCACGAGCGCGTGCAGGACCGGCCCGAGGTCCTGGTATTCGTCCACCACCAGCCACGAGTACCGGGAGGCGAGTAGTCGGCCGACGGCTGGGTGCTCGCGCACGATGCGCAGCGACCGCGCCACCATCGCGTCGAAGTCCCATCGGCCGGCGGCGAGCAACCGCTCGTCGAACAGCCGCGCCGAGGCGACCATCGGACTGGTGTCGTCGTCGCCGATCAGCCCGGCGGCGAGTTCCCGGCGTAGCTTGGTGATGGTGGCGGTTTCGTACTGGGCCTGATTGGACAAGCCGACGTCGTCGAAGCAGCGCTGCAGGAGCCTGACCCACTCGGTGGCCTTGTCGTCGATCACCGTCCCCTGCTCCGGTACCGGGATGCCGAGCAACGGGCCGTAGGGACGCAGGATGGCCGATAAGCACCAGCTGTGGACCGTGCCGCAGACCAGTCGACGGCCGGGCCGGATGCCGAGCCGGTCGAGCCGGGTGGTGATCTCCCGTGCCGCCTGCCGGGTGTAGGTGATGGCAGCCACGCCTTGCCGCGGTGGCACCTGTACGTCCAGCAGGTAGCCCACTTTCGCCACCAAGGCGCGAGTTTTCCCGGAACCGGGACCGGCGCGGACCACACTGTCACCGGTGTGGCGGGCCACGGCTCGTTGAGCGTCGTTGAGCCCGGCGAGCTCGGTGGCGAGACTCGGGCTCACCCCTGCCGTGACCGTCACGAGGACGCCGCTTCGCCCGATCCGTTGCGCGCCTGGCAGGGACGCTCGATCAGGCCGCTGCCCCGAACACGCCGCGATATTTGGTCAAGGGCGGCCAAGAGGTAGCCGTACGTTCCCAGCGCGATCAGTTCGCCAGTGCTCAGATGGGCCCGCAACGCCACCCCCGCTTCCCCAGCACCGCTCGTTTCGGCGAAGTCGCGTTCGACTCTTTGCGCGATGTTGGCTCCGGCGGTCTCGACGTGGGCGGCGAGGCGCTGGGCGTACCGGCCCTTGCTCACGTGCTCGACGCGCCGCAGCACCTCCTCGCAATCGTCGGCGGTGAAGTCGTCCTCGGCGATGGCCGCCATTGCATCGTCGAATCGGTCGCGGAGTACCGGTGATGTGACCAGTTCCGCGTGTGCCGCGCTCAGCTGAGCGGCCAGCAGCGGCACGAGATCGAGCTCGAGCGTCCGGACGCCGACGAAGATGCCGTGCGGGACGAGCCGCTGCTGCTCCTCAGTGGTGTCCACGTCCGGATCGGCGTACTCGAGCAGCGTGGCGATCGCGTCCATCAGCTCGTTCCGCTCGTCGCCGGGTGGCAGCAGCCGGGCCGCCCTCTTGAGCCCTGCTAAGACGTACTTCCCGTTCCTCAGGGGATCGCCGTCCGTGACGATCACGTGGGGAACGGCCAGGGCCGTTTCGCCGAGGAGGGACCGGTAGGGCGCGAAGTCGGTGCCGCCGATGTTGGCGACGATCACGCCGTGCGCGTCGAGGTCGAACCCGAGCGCACTGGCCAGGGCCGGCAGGAGGTATGCCTCCGATTGGCCTTCGGCCAGGATTGCTGCCGAGCAGAACAGCAACTCGGCCCGGCTGACGTCGAGATAGCGCTCGAGGTCGGCTCGCTGGACCCGGGAGAGTCCGGCTCGGGTGGTGGTAGCTGCCACCGTGGCACCGGTTTCGTCGCGTCGCAGCAGGATGATGGCGTCGAGCCGGGTCACCGCGGCGATGTGCGAGCTGTGTGTGGTCACCACCAGCCCGGTCTCACTCCGGAGCAAGTAGCGGAACAGCTGGCGTTGCAGGACTGGGTGCACGTGGGCTTCCGACTCTTCGACGGCCAGTACCGTGGCGACGACCGCGTCGGTGGCGCGCCGGGTCTGCAGCCGTTCGAGCAGCAGGGCTAGGTAGATCACGTTGGCGTTGCCGGTGGAGGTGTCGGCGACGCTGCGCGAGCGGTTGGGGTCGACGTAGAGCCGGATCGACCGCAGCAGGCGGGCTGGCGCGCTGGAGGCGAAGCCGAGGGTCGGGATCACGTCGAGCTGCGGCCCGGCCAGGTCGGCGAGGCGCGCGGAGAGGTCTTGCGCCACCTTGGTGACTTGCTTGTCCGTGGCCAGCTCGTCCATGACCTCGTGGATGCCCTTGGCCGCGGCTTCAAGCGCCGAAGGTGCCGGCGGATGCGCGTCCAGCAGCTCTTGGAGCGGCGAACCGCGGTAGCGGGACAGCGCGTCCGCGGCGTCGCGCAGCGCCGGCAGCACGGACAGCGATACGTCACGCCGGACGCGCCGGGCGTCGCGGTCACCGTCCGGGCCACCGACGATGTCGAAGTCGTAGTCGTCGCGGGTGAGCGGCCGGTCGACCTGTTGCGGGTCCACTCGCGGCCGGTAGGTGTAGGCAAGACGGGCAACGAGAGGAGTCAGGCTGACGAAGCAGCCGTCGAGCGTCGCTTCGGCCGCTGTGTCGCCCTCGATATCGGTCAGCTCGACCTCGATGCGCACTTCGACGCCGTCGGCCAGCGTGCCGGGCGCGTAGTCGCAAATGTCCTCGGCCCTCAGCCGTCGGGCGCTGTCCGGCAGGTCGGGGTCAAGCACCAGCCGTAAGGCGTGGAGCAGGTTCGACTTGCCGATACCGTTCTCGCCGAGAATGACCGCGACGGACGGGAATGGGGTGATTTCCAGGGCGCGGAAGTTCCTGAAGTTCTCGACCACCACCCGGCTGATACGTAGCACAGTACCCTTTCAAAGCCCTGGCCTCGGCCACCCCGTGACTGTTAACTTTCTACATTTTGCCCAGACCAACATACGGACTGTCACGCATTAGCACCCGTTCGAGTGATTGATCACCCAGTGTTCGGCCTACCGGTAGGGATTTATCAAGAATCAGTATTTGTTGCCAGTTAGGAACCGAACATCGGCGGGCTGTTCAACCGCTTACCGGACGAGGTGGTGCCGGAACCACGTCGTCAGGCCGGCGTCCCCGCACGAGCCTGCGGCGACTGCAGTGGGCTCGACATCGGGCTCGTCGGCGAGCAGGTGGGACATCTCGGGGATCGACAGCAGCTCGGCACGTCCCCCACGGCGTCGACGAGTTCGACCGCATCGGCGCACAGCGACGGATTATCCAGCTCACCGCCAACCCAGACCACAGTGCGTACGAGTCGGCGGCCTTGACCGTCACTGCCGAGACGTCTCCACAGCAGCCGTGCACCCCGCCCGCCAGCTCCGACGAAACGATTCTGCGCTGCATCACACGCCCGCTTGCCGACGGCGCGACGACCTGCACCGCGCGCGGCCCGCCCCCACCCAGCACGGTGGTATCCGGACGTACTTGCTGGCGAAGTCGTGCAGTGTCAACTGTGCGGCCGCCGAATGGACTCGCACTGGGTGAACGGCCGCCCTGGCTACCGCTGCCGCCACGGCCACACCAGCGCCCGCAACCGCCGACCAGAACTCGCCAAGAACGTCTACGTCCGCGAAGACCACCTACTCGACGATCTCCGCGTGCGATTCGCCGAGACTGTCGGTGCCGATGGGGCCGCGATCGCCGACTACCTCAGATCGAACAACCTTACGATCATGTGCGGCGGCCCGACTCGAGAAGTCAAGGCATGCAGCACACCGTGCGCGCTTGCCACGATAGACGAGTCCGTCGGCGACCAGCTGCTGTTACTCTGACCTGGCCGCGATGTGCGGCTCTACGGGGTAATTGAGTGTCCGAGGGGGACTTGAACCCCCACACGTGGGATATCTCCCGTGTTTAGGGAGATCATGCACTCATGGTAGCTCAGAGTCACTGTGTCCGCTCGGCTCATCCGGAATCACCAACGAGCGGGCTGTCCCGACAGCTTGATCCCGGCCGCCGGCCTGGTAGAAGTCGTCTCCGCATCGCCCGGCACGCCGACCAGCCGTTCGCCGACTCCGTGGACCGCGCCTTCGGGTGCCGCTGTTCCAGGAGCAGGTCATGCAGAGAACCGTTGACGTTGCCTCCTCCACCGGCGCCGAAGACGACCAGTTGCGGCGGGTCATGGGCGTATGACGCTCTCGGATCGAGCGAGGCCTTCGACGCGGAACTCGTGTCAGCTGACAGGCCCGGCAGCGAACGCGGCCAGTTCGGCAGCGGTGCCGGCGAAGACGTCCTGGTCGCCGGGGAATGTTCCGGATTTGGCCCACTGGTAGAACGTGTAGGCACTCCACCCGGCAGGCATGCCGGGTGGGCCGCCCGCATCCGAGGCGACCGGCGCGATCCACAACGGCGAATGAGCCGGGACAGTCATGTCTCCACCTGTGCAGTGATTCCACCAGCCGCGGGTCGTGTAGATCACCGGCCATCGACCGCTCCGGTCGTGCACCGTGGATCTTGCGAGACCATACAAATCAGCGTTGCCGCCCATCGCACACCTCCATGATCAAGGTGTTGCGACCACCAGTTGAATCCGCCCATCCAGCATTACAACGGTCGACGACCGCACCGCTCCCGCGAGCTCCGCCCACCCCAGCCGACCTACCCCTGGCCGACCTCAACACTCAGCGGATCAAGCGACAGCAGGTGCTCGGAGGCCTGATCAACAAGTACGAACGAGCCGCCCTGACTACTGGGCGGGGCCCGATGACCGACTTATGGAACCCACACGTCCTAGCTTGGGAGGAGCAGCAGGACAGCGTCGAAGACGCTACGAGCGAGTGAGCACCAACAGCACGACGAGGGCGGCCACGAACACGATCGGCACCAGGATCACGTTCACCGCTCGCGGCCGGTGGAAATACGACGCCTCCTTGTCGACCAGCATGATGTGCAATTGGATAATGGCGAAAAACGCGGCCGCGGCGGCCATGACCGACACTCCGCACAACACCAGGAATCCGATAACCGGCCCGTACCCGAACGGACCGCTGAGCACACCGGCAACGCCGGCGAACACGGCGCCGGCCGCGGCGACGCCACCCCATCCGTATGACTGAATCGCGTAGAAATAGAGCCAGTCGACGTCATCGGCCTTACCATCGGCCACCCGGCGCAGAATCCGCCCGCTGCCACGAGCCGCCGTTCCCTTGCGGTCCAGCAGCTTCCCGGCCAGCGTCAGGTACCACTCGGGCAGGTACGGAGTGCCCACGCGCACAGCTCCCTTCAACGCCGTGGGGGCCGGGCTGTGGACACAGCCCGGCCCCATCAGCCAGTCTAGCTAGAAGTGATACCTGCTCCGCACCTGCGCACTGCCCTCGTACAGTGCGGTCGCGGCGATTCCATATCGGGTGTAGCGCTTCTCACGAGTGGAGTGCCTGGCCGCCGCGCGCACCTGTTTCGCGCCTTGACGAGCCGCCTTACGCGCCCACCGCCCGCTGTTCGCCACCCCTCGGAAGGATTTGGCCTTGGTGAACAATTTGGCCGCGGCCTTCTTGGAGGCGTAGGCGGCAGCGTGTTTGACGAGGCCGCCGACACCGGTGAAACCGCCGGCGATGTCGAGGATGCCGCCGAGGATGTCGCCGTGTCGGAAGTCGTTGTACGCGTCATAGCCGCTGCTGATCGCGGCGGCCACGGTGAACGCGACCCCGACGAACGGCACCCACGACGTGGCCACAGCCAGCACGCTCAGCGTGGTCGTCAGGTGATCGGTGAAGGCGCTCTTGACGGTGTTGCCCAGCCAACCCAAGAACGAGGTGCCGTCCAGGTCGACGTGGTTGATCGGGTCTGCGTTGACGTAGTCGTAGTCGTTGGCCGACCCGCCGTCGACCGGGTCCACGGACAGGAATCGGCCCAGCAGCGGGCTGTACGGGCGCTCGCCCATCTGCACCAGCGACAGCGCGCCGGCGTGCTCGTACTCCCGCTGGTTCTGGCCGAGCCAGCCGTAGTCCATGTTGCCCGGCTGGTTGTCCGGCACGGCCTGGTTGTCGACGGTGCCGTCGGCCCGCAGCGCTTCACCGTAGGGCGTGTACGTGCGCAGCGAGCCGACCTGCACGCCGCTGCCGTTGGTGGTGACGGACAGGTCGCCGCGGACCGATGGGGCGTCCCAGGTGTCCTGGCCGCCGGCGACCTGCTTGGTGTAAAGCACGCCGCCCGGCAACACGATGCTGAAGGTCTGGAGATTCTTGTTGCCGTCCATGGTCAGGCTGGCCGAGTCGCCGGTGCCGGTGTAGCCGTAGAGCACCGCGGTCGTGCCGTCGCCGGCATGGGCGTCCCGGCGGACGATCCGGTTGAGCACGTCCCGCGTGTAGGAGATGTCCCCCACCTGGTTGGGATCGCTGCTGGTGGTGTGGGCGGACACGTTGCGGTTGCCGGAGTCGAACCCGAAGTAGCTCGTCGTGCCGCCCGAGCTGAACTGCGTGGTGTTACCGTGGCTGTCGTACTGGAAACCGGACAGCGCGGTGGCGCCGACGGTGGCCAGCAGTCGGTCCGCGGCGTCGTTGCAGTAGTCGGTCTCGGCGGTGCCGGCGCCGGTCTGGTCGAGCAGCCGGACCCGGTTGGTGTCGCGGCCGGCGTTGACCTGCGTGCCGGTCGGGCAGGCAGGCGCGGCCGCCGACGTGAAGTCGTACGTGTAGTGGTGCCCGGTGACATAGGCCTGGGTCAGCCGGCCCATTCCGTCGTAGACGTAGTTGGCGCCGGTCGGATTCGGGTCGACGCCGCCGAGCGACTCGTCGGTGATGGTGCCGGCCCGGCTGCGGGTGACCTGCGAAACGATCTGCTTGCCGTCACTGGTGTTCCAGGTCAGCGACGTGCCCCGGCCGGCGTCGTCCTTGCCCACGGCGGACAGCGCGCTGCCGTTGGCGTACGCGACCGAGGCCAGCTCGCCCGCCGCGTCGTAGGTCACCGTGGCCAGCACGGTCGTGCCGAGCTTGGTGGTCAACAGCCGGCCGGCGTCGTCATAGGTCGACGTGGTCGCCAGCGGGCTGTTGGCCTGGTTCGGCGGTGTCACGGTGGTGCTGGCGCTCCGGCCGATCTGGTCGTAGGCCGAGTCGGTCCGCACGCCGGCCGCGTCGGTGGAGGACACCGTGCGCCCCAACAGGTCGAGCTTGGTGGTGACGGTGCCGTTGTAGTCGGTGACCGAGCTGGTGAGCGGGTCGCCGCCGACGGCGTAGTCGTAGCTGACGGTGCGGGCGCCCGCGGTCGGGTTGGCCGGGTAGGTCTGCTGCACGACCCGGTCGCGGCTGTCGTAACTGGTGCACGCCCAGTCGCCGCTGGTGGCCTTGGCGACCACCCGGCCGGAGGCGTCGTAGACGTCCTCGTCGGTACGGGCCGAGCCGGCCGCCGGCGTGGCGGCGGTGGTCAGCTTGGGCAGACCGCCCTGGTTGGTCGCGGCGCTGCCGGCGACGCAGGGGTTGGCCCGCGTCTCGTTATCGCCGTAGAAGGCGTAGGCCGTGGTGGCGCCGCTCGGCTTGGCCTCGCTGGTGCGGCGCAGGTAGCCGCTGCCGACCGCCTCGTAGCCGGCGGTGCTGGCCAGTGCCAGGCCGGCCGGGTCGTTGACGGTCGAGCCGGGCAGCCCGAAGGTCGGGTCGAGGTTGCCGTCACCGAACCTGCTGGCGCTGGTCTTGTCCGGCACGCCGTTGGACTCCGACGAGGTGCTCGACGTGGTCAGCCCGTAGCGCGGCTTGAGGTACTGGCCGGGCACGTTCTCCTCAACCTGGCCGGGCCGGATCCAGTTCAGGTTGATCAGTCCGACGTCGACCCGGTTGTAGTAGTCGACCCGAATTCGCTTATACGCCCCGGCAACGGTGTTGTTGTACGTGCCCGAGACCGCGTGCGAGCCGCCGTCCGCCCAGGCGTCGACGATCAGCTGGTCATCGATCCACACGCGCACGCCGTCGTCCACCCACACCTTGATCGTGTAGGCGCCGGCGTCCGGGAACTGGATCTCCCCGGTGAAGCGAGCCGCGAAGCTGGCCGAGGCCAGGCCGGTGACCGGTGGTGTGGTGGCGCTGTAGTTGGCGACCAGCTTGCCGCTGGGCTCGCCGACGCCGGTGCCGTAGACCTTGGGCGCACCGGCCAGGTCGAGGTTGTCGTAGTAGGCGGCGGACAGGCCGTTGATGTTCTCGTCGTAGTTGGTGTGCTTGTGCGGCACGGTGTTCGCGCACGCCGCGGTGGGCAGCTGGCCGGCGAAGCAGGACGCGGGCGCCGGGCCGTAGTTGTCGGTGACGCGGTCGTCGTAGTCGTAGACGTTGGTGGTGACCCGGCCGGCCGCGTCGGTGGACGTCAGCTGCATGTCCTTGACGTTCCACGTCTGCGACGTGGTGCGGCCGGTGGCGTCGGTCGAGCTGAGCACCCGGTCGGCGTCGTCGTAGGCGACCTTGGTAGTGAAGCCCGCGGCGGGGCTCAGTCCGACAGTGTCCACATAGGATATCCGGTTGGCCGGGTCGTACCGGTAGCCGTGCCCCGGTCGCGGCTGGCCGGGGGCGGGCGCGGCCTGGGTCACGCTGCTGCCCTTGGGCTTGCCGGACGACTTGTCGTACGCGACAGCTGTGACGACATCGGTCGCGCCGGACCGGTTGGCCGGGTCGGCAGCGATCCAGTCGTTGACCAGGCTGGACCGCGACGAGGTGAGCAGGCTGTCGGCGTCGTAACCGAAGTCCGTGACCTGCGAGCCGGGATCCTCCACCCGGCTCAACCGTCCGCCGCTGTACCAGAGTCGGGTCTCGGTGCCGTCCCAGTAGCTGATGCGGCACAACATCTGCGACGGAGCCGTCGTGTCCGCGCCGGCGGGCCGGGTGGTGCCGCCGTAGCAGTCGTCGCCGGCCCGGTTGTAGTGCAGCACATGGGCTCGGCCGCTGACCGGGTCCTTGATCTGCGACAGCCGCGACGGATTACCGTCGTAGATGTTCTGCAATGCCGCCGGCTTGCGGGAATCCGCCGTGGCCGACTGGCTGTCCAGCTTGCCGTCGGCTCGGAACACGAACACGTCCGAGCCCTCGGTCAGCGTCACCCGGCCGCCGCTGTCCAGCGCTAGCACGCCGTCCTCGTCCGGCGGCGGGCTGTAGCCGCCGGCCGACTTCTTGGTCCACGTGTGCTTGGCGCCGGTGGCGTCGGTGAGCACGATGTTCTGGTCGGTGACCTTGGCTTCGGTGTAGCTCGAGCCGTCACCGTCGAGGTCGGCCGAGAGGGTCCAGCCCTGGGGCAGGACCGGCAGGTCGGAGGTGTAGAGCCAGTCGGCGGGGACGATTTGCGGGGCGACGGTGGTGTTGTCGGTGGTGCGCACGAACAGCCGCATCTTCGCCGCACCGGTCGCTTCGGCGTTCTCCACCTTGATCGGCACCCGCTGGCCCGCGGTCAGCGAGACATTGGTGGCCTGGGTCCAGTTCAGGTCGCTCGCAGTATTGACCTCGTAGACCTTGGCGTTGTTGATCCACACGGTGCCGCCGTCGTCGTGGACACCGGCGAACTGGTAGGTCCCGGTGACCGGGGCCTGGAAGAAGCCCTCCCAGCGGGCGACGAACCAGTCCGCGGGCAAGGCCGGCGCGAACGGCGAGTCGGTGCCCCAGTCGACGTTGACCTGCGGCTCGGGCCGCACCAACACCGGCTGCTGAGCGTCATTGATGATGCCATTATGCGAGAGGTCGACGAAGTAGGACGCCTTCAGTCCCTTGTTCTCGGCCTGCTGCGAGTTGTACGTGAACGACAGCCCGGCGTTGCCGCCGACCGTCGTGAACGACGGAGTCTGCTCAGCTGTCGACACATTGCCGTTGGCGAGGTTGACGCTGACCGGCCCGGCAGTGTCGACCGGTGACGGCCCGTGGTCGCCGATGCGCTGGTCGATCTTGAAGTGGCCGATCCACGTCGGGGTGATCGTGGTGGTGCCGCTGTAGGTCATCGCCTGCCAGGTGTAGGCAACACCGTCCTGCAGGATCCCTTCCGGAACCGTCCACGTCGGGGTGCTCAGGCAGCCGGACTCGACCACGACACCGGACTTGGCGTCCGCGCCGGTGGCGATGCGGAAGCAGTACTTGACCTGCTCGCCGTCTGGGTCGGTGACCGGTTTGACCGACAGCGTCGGGGTCAGCGACGTCGACACTGTGCCATCTGCCGGGGCGACCAGGGTTGTGGCCGGGGCCGGGGAGCCGGTGTCGACGGTGAGGGTGGCGTTGAGGTTCTTGTAGGTCCAGGTGCCGGCGTTTTCGGCGCCGATCATCATGAAGAACACCGTGCCGTCGCGGGCGTTGACGCGGTCGCGGATGAACCCGGTCATGCCTTCGCCGACGAAGCTGCCGACGTCACCGACCAGCGCGCTGGTCATGTAGCCGCCGACGCCGTTGAAGTTGAACGCCGACGCGTGGTAGAGGTTCGCGTTCCAGGTTTTCAGCGAGCCGACGACGCTGGTGTTGCGGGTCAGGTCCATTCGGGCGCCGACTACGGTCTTGCCGAACAGCGGCGAGTAGTCCATGTGGAAGACGCTGCGGTTGTAGGTGTCGCCGTTGGCCTGGCTGTTGCCGATCCGCAGGCCGCATGCGTCGCAGTTGGTGCCGTCTGAGCGGTAGGAGTGCGACTCGGTGACGCCGTAAGTGAACGTCGGGTCGACCGACACCGGGTAAACGCGCTTGGGGTCACGCAACCAGTTCGGGTCGACTGCGACGGTCAGCCACCAGTCCGCGCCGGCCTTCTCCAGGGTGTAGGTGCCGCCGGTCATCGCCGGGGCGGTCTCGCCGTGGCCCGCGGAGTCCCAGGTCTCGATCGGCGGCAGCACGATCTTCGCCGCGCCGCTCTTGTCGGCCAGGGTGACCGCGCCGTTCTTTTCCAGCTTCGGCGTCAGGTCACCGGTGGCGAGCTTGAACTTCCACGACGAGCGGCCGTCGGCCGGCGGACGCTTGAGCTTGATGGTCTCCTTCACCGCGCCTGGGGTGACCTCGTAATCCAGGTCTGTGCCCGCGGCGACCTCCGGGTAGGTGACCGAATCACCCTTCACCGCGGCGGTCGCCGGGGCGGCCTGGTCGAGCGCCAGACCCGCGGTGTGGCCGCCGGACTCAACCTGCAACACCGCGGCATCGTTGGCCTTGGCGGCCAGCGACGGGCTCAGCGGGTGGTGGTCGACGTCGGCGCGCTTGGTCGCCGAGTCAGTGGCCAAGGTGGTCTGGACTGGCTGCCACTGGCCGTGCTCGTCCTGCACGTTCAGTGGCTGGTTCGACTGCCGCACCGAATGCGTGCCATCGGCGTTGACGTACTCGGTCACGAACATCGACCGCGACACCGGCGTCGACCGTTGCGGATCGAAGTGCGTTCCGGCGCCGCCGTCCAACCGGCTCTGAGCGGCGAAATCCGCCTTCGACGGCGCCTGCGGCACGACAGCGGCCGGCGCGGCCGAGGACAGCAAACCGACGTCGCGCGGATCGATCGGCTTCGGCGCTTCCGCCACGCGCGGTGGCGCCGCAATCGCTTCGGTGCTGCCGACGAGCAACGTCACGGTCAGAGCAAGCACGATCGCTCTGACCCAGCGGACCAGATGGACAGGACGCGACAACCGCAGCACGGCCAGTTCCTCCCCCGGCGACCTGGCATCCGCCGTGGCCGCCCCCAATGGCCCGCGGAGCACGACTGCCGCCGCGGGATGGTGCCGGGCACTTCGTGCACATAACGCCCGATTTGCCCTGGTAGGTCGGGTAATTTCGCCCCGTGCCCGTAGCAAGCATCGGCAGAACCTCACGCCCCCGTTACACCGTCGAGTGAGACGAATCACACAATTGCCAGTTGATTACCGATCCGGTAGAAGTGCTGGTCACCGTCGGCCTGAAGGCGAAGACTCACCGGCTACGATCGCCGCCGGTCCTGCCGTCACCGGACCGCAAGTCGCCCTTCGGCAGGAGACCGATGCCCCAGCCCGCGCTCGACGCCCCGGACGTCACCGCACCGATCCCGCGCACGACCGCGAAGGTCCGTCACGAGGCCACGTCTCGGCTCAGTGTCGCGGCACTGTGGGTCTTCGCCGCTGTTCCCGCCGCATTGGCGCTCCTGGCCGCGGTGCGCACGCCGAAAATGCACGTACTGCTCGACTACTGGCACGTCTTCGCGAAGATCACCGACGACAACGGCGGCCTACTGCTCGGCCAAGTCTTCACCTACCACCTCGACCAGCCGTTCGTCGTGCCCTCACTGCTGTTCTACGCCGACGCCGCCTGGTTCGGCGGCGACAACCGCATCCTGACCGCCCTGACGATCGCGCTGCTCGCGCTTGCGGTGTTCGCGCTACGGACGATGCTGCCGCGACACCTGAACCCGACGACGCGGGTAGCGCTGACCGCGGCGATGTCCTGGCTGCTGTTCAGCTCCCACGCCACCGAACTGTGGTTGCAGAGCACGAACGGCATCAGCTGGGTCCCCGCGGTCACGTTCTGCACGATCGCGATCGCCTGCGCTCACCACGGCCACCGGGCCGGCGCATACGCGGCCGCTGTGCTTGGCTGCCTGAGTTTTGGTGCCGCGTTGCCGATCTGGTTCGTGATCGCCTTCATCGCTTGGCTGCGCAAAGACTCCCGTCTCCGGGTCGTGCTCCCCGCAGCGGCCGGGCTCGTCATCCTCGCCGCGTGGTGGCTCACCAAACCGGCCGGGACGCAGTCCGGGGCAACGAATGCCTTCGACCCGGATGGACGGCTGTCCGTGGTCGCCGCCGCGGTCGGCGGATTGTGGTCGGTGGACATCGCCGTCCTCGCTATCGCCGCCGGAGGCTTCACCATCGGCATTCTCGCGCTGCTGCTGCGCCGAACGATCACCGACCGGCGGGCTACCGACGCGGACTGGGCGGGCCTGGCTTGCTATGCCTTCGCTCTGGCTCTGATGCTCGCACTCGGCCGGACGACGACGAACGTCCCCGGAGGCAACGTCGGACTGATCAGCCGCTACGTCCTGGTCGCCGCACTGGCCACCGTCGCTTCCATCGTCCTGACCACATTTCACCGTCCACAATGGACACAACGCTACCTCGTCGTGGCAGTCGTCACGCTTTCCCTCGTCACCCACGCCATCGGCGGCGGCAAAGCCGACGAAGTACGCCGCAGCTACGCACCACTCAGCCTGTCCGCGATAGCACTCCGCGTCGACGCCCCCGCCGCACTGGACTGCACATCCAGCGCGCCGCCGCCCCCGCCGCCCGCGCATTAGGCGCCTACCCGTTCACCGACGACTTCACTCTCGGCTGCCACGGCCCCGAACTCGGCAGCCACCTCGACCTGACAACCGCGCAACCGAAGTCAACGAACGCAGTCGGAGCACTCGACGCCCCCGCCACCGATGCCGACGGCATCATCACCGGCTGGGCCGTCGTCAACGACACCCGCCCGGACTGCATCCTCATCACCGACCAAGCCGGCATGGTCACCGGCGGCGGCATCACCGGGCTGCCGCTCACCACCGGCCACACCACGCCGGCCCCGGCCGGAGCGACAGCATGGCAGGCAACGGCCGGCCCGACGAACGGACCGCTCACGATCCTCGCCGTCCAGGGCGGCCACCTCTACCACATCAGCTGAATCCCCATCTGCCGAGCCAGCCGGACACGGTTATCCTGCAAAAGCCCCGGCTATGCGGAGAACCGAAATGACTCGCCCACCCTGAAACCTTGAGCCTGCAACGGCATGATCGGCAGCGAAGAGGACGTTATACACGGTAGCTCCAGCTGCACTGATCGGGCGAAGCCCTCCCGGCCCGCCGACATGCGACCGCGGCTGGTACCTCGTTCCAGCGTGATCCCACCTCGACCGCCCTCAAGGCCAGCACCGCCAGCGACGGAGACCGTGGACTTGCTCGCGCAGCGGATGACCGTCAGCAAAGCAATCCACACCGCTCCCCGCCCCGAGCATGGCAGTGGCTTGCGGTTCGCCTTCTACGGCCGCACGTCGACCACCCGACATCACGACCGCGTATCGTCACAGGGCTGGCAACGCGACATGGCCGATGAGTTGGTCGCGAGCCACGGCCAGGTCGCCGCCGCCTACTTCGACGCCGGCACCTCACGCCGAGTCCCATGGAGACAGCGAACGCAGGCTGCCCAGCTCATGACCGAGGCGTCGAGTCCAGAATCCGTGATCGATGCGATCGTGGTCGGCGAATACGAACGCGCCTTCACCGGCACCCAGTTCACCACCCTCTACACCTGGTGCACACAGCACGGCATCCAACGCTGGTTGCCCGAAACAGGAGCCGCCGTCGACCTCGGCAACCGCGACCACCGCGCGCTGATGGCACTGCTGGCCACCCAGTCGCAGCGCGAACTCCTCCGCGCCCGCCACCGGGTACTGGCGGCGATGCACAACCAGGCCACCCAGCAAGGCCGCTACCTCGGCGGACGACCGCCCTACGGCTACCGACTCGTCGACGCCGTCCCGCACCCCCAACCCCGCCGACGCCCGCTGGGGCCGACGGCTTCAACGGCTCGCCCCCGATCCCCGCACCGCGCCGCACGTAGCCTGGATGTTCCGGCAACGTCTTGCTGGGAACAGCGTCGCGAGCATCGCCCGGCACCTCAACGAACGCGGTGTCCCCTGCCCGTCCAGCGCCGACCCGGACCGCAACCGCCACCGCACCGCAGCGCCTGGACACCGCACCGTCGCCGTCATCCTGGCAAACCCGCGCTACACCGGACGACAGACCTGGAACCGCCGCGCCGCCGACCCCAGCGGCCCAGCCGCAACGCCGGCCATGTCGGCGAAGGCCGCCCATCCGGCGCTCGTCACCGAACAGGACTTCATCGCCGCTCAGCAGATCCGGGCGGCTCGGCCAACCACCGACGGCCACGCGCACCGGTTCGCTTTGGCCGGCTTGATCCACTGCGGCGTCTGCAGCCGACGGCTAGACTCGCACTGGAACCACGGAAGTGCGACCTACCGCTGCCGCCACGGCCACACCAGCACCCAACGAGTGGACCAGCCGCGGCCGAAGACGCTTTATGTCCGCGAGGACCATCTCGTCGACGAGATCAGCATCCGCCTTGGAAATGAAGGCCACGACGGCCGCACCAAGCTGGAGCTTGATCGGCCACGTCGCAGACGTTTGGCAGCGGCGCTGCGTGACTCAGGAAAGATCATCGTCTACGACGTCGCCGGATGGCGACTGGAGAAGATCGATTCGAGCTGAGTTACGATCATCCCAGCTTCAAGATCGCGTGTCGCGATCCGTGGGGTAATACTGTGTCCGAGACCGAGTTGATCTATAACCCCACCCTGAAGTTCACCACCGACCTGCAGCTTTAGCCCACCCCAGCCGGCGAACTTGTCGGCGCGAGCAGCAGGACGATCGCCGATCGCTCCGGACAACCGCCCTCGGACTGATGTACATCCGGAGATACTCCTTCAGGGATTCCGCACCAGGAAGTCGGGTTGGCGCTGCCGATCGGACTGTGCCCGGTGGACAGCAGTACCCCGGCAGGACCGTTCGCGGTCGTCCGGAACCAGAGCTGAACCGACAGGAAGGTCGCGGACGTGACCAGGTTGTCCGGCAGTCGAACCGATGCGTTGCCGCCGAAGGCTGTGAACCTGTTGGGTGACCCCGGATGAGGCGCGGCGGTGTTCGACGCCGTCGCGGTCGAGGGGCCGTTGAGGGTGCCGAGGTTCGGCCCGACCTCGTCGACCGCGGTGGTCGCCGTCGACGCCTGGTTCAGCCGCCAATAGGCGTTGGGCTGGGCGTCGAGGACCGTGGACCGATAGTGGGAACCGGCGCCGGTTCCGCTGGTGTAGCCGTAGGTCGTGCACTGGGTTGCCGAGGTGGGCGGGCAAACCTTGGTGAGCGTGTCGCCGGCGTAGCTGTAGGTCCACGTCAGTGGTGCGGTTCCGGCGGTGACCGGGTTGGTGCTGACCTGGCTGACGTGCGCCCCGCTCCAGGTCAGGTGGAGCGAGCGGTTCCCGGCGGTGTTGGTGATCGTGCTGAGTGCACCGCCGGCGTCGTAGGTCAGGGTTTCGGTCCTGCCGTCGGCGTCAGTGATGGTGGTGAGTTTCCAGCTCGCGCCGACGTGGCGGGCGAAGGAGTAGGTGGTGCCGCCACGGTCGGTGAGACTGAAGCCTCCGCTGGAGACGGGGCTGAACGTGGCGTAGGTGCCTTGCGGCGGCGCGAAGGTGGTGCCGTCGACGTTGAGGCCGAAGCGCAGGGTCCGGCCGTCCGGGTAAGTCACCACCACGTTGCCGGAGCCGTCGTTGTCCGGCGTGGCCGCCATGTCGTAGGCGGTGGACCAGCCGCTGCCGAACAGGCTGGTGGTTCTCGGGTCGAGCGAGTTGTACGACCGGGTGATCGTCAGGGCCCCCGTACGGAGCCACTCTTCATCCGGCGGCACCGTGATTGATCACGCGGGGCCTCCGGAACCCCGGTTCCGATTCCGCAAATCCAGTACTGACAGTGGGCTCACGCTTCACTGAGCGTAATGCGCGCTCACCACGAAGAGGGCGTGTGAGCATTTGTGTGCGGAACGATCTTGGGCGAAAACCCTGCTACCAGGGGCTTCGTGCCATGCCAGGACCCCGACACGCCGATGATCGTCTACCTGTGATCAGCGCACTGATAACGCCGGGAAACAAAGCGTTCCCGCCGCGACGCTGGCAGCAGGCCAGCACCAGCCCGTATTGCGGGACGCCCTGCTCCGACACGGCGGGCGCTGTGACGCACCTGTGATCAAGACCGTCAAACGGGCCGCCACCCGGACCTGACGACTGAGCACTGGTTTTCGTCGAAGTCGCAGGCCGTCACCGCCAGCGAGACAGCCACCACACGCACACATCGAACCGCGCCCGCCACTTCGCCACCTTCATGTCCAGCCTGACGCCGTGATGCCACAGGAACAGCAGGACGGTGGCGGCGGCGCCGAGCAGCGTCAGCAGGCTGCCGACCACGATGACCGGGGTGTGCTTGTCACCTTCGTCGAATTCCGCGCGCTGTTCGTCCGGCCATACCCGGATCTGCACCTGTCGCCCGGGAACGATCCCGTGACCGTGCTGGTGCTCGAAGGTCTCCGTCTTCGTCACTCCGTCGGGTCCGGTGTACTCGACGTCGGCGGTCAGGTGCTCTCGGACTCCGGTCGCGACGACTCGCCCGGGGAAGAGCCCCGCCGACCGGTTCACATCCGCGGCCATCGAGGCGCCGGTCCACACCACCGCGAGGCCGCCGGCCAGCACCAGCAGGGGAAGCCACAGCAAGGCGGCCTCGGGCAGCCAGGACCTCGACGACGTCATGCCTGCAGCACGCCGGGAAGGCTGCCGCGGTTGCCCGGGGGGCGCAGAAGGCTTGTGCCTGGTCTCCGGGAGCGGAGGCCAACCGTTGCCGGCCTCGCGGTGGTCACCGCGGCCATGGCGAAGAACCGGCACGCCGGACCAGGTGTGTCCCTCTCCGTGCCGGGTCATCGCGCGGTGAGGATGCGCGCCCACGGCTCGTCGATGTCGGCCAGCTCCAGCACGGTGACCACGTTGTCGAGCATTCCGGCGCTGAAC
>NZ_JBEZYB010000073.1:0-38840 GCF_040638285.1 Amycolatopsis sp. NPDC026612 | reverse complement strand
CCCCGAAGAAGCCCTCGACTGCGCCTGCTACCTCTACCTCGACCACTAACCCGCAGCGCCTCAACACCCCCGAAGAACTTCCAAAACCGACCACTTAGCTGCTGGCTCCGTCGTCACTTCTCCTCCGCTCCGGCCGGGACGCCGGCACCCCCGCTACCGTCGTCGCCGGCTCCCCGGCACTCCCGCGCGGCAGGCTGCCCGCCCCGTCCGGGGGCGCGGATCCGCCAAAAAGTAGACCGCGAATAGACCGCGACTGGCCGCACACCACCGGTTTCAGCCGTACACAACCGGACATCCCGGACTGGATCACCGCTCCAGTCGAGCCTGCGAAAAGACCTGTTTCCCCAGTTCAGAGGTGGTGCCCCCGGAGAGATTCGAACTCTCACTGGACGGGTTTTGAATCCGTTGCCTCTGCCAGTTGGGCTACGGGGGCGCGACGTCGTCACTCTACGGGATCACCGGACCCCGTCGGCGTGCGGGGGCGGTCTCCGGTGGCAGTGTCGTGCTGGCCACTACGTGGTGAACGCCATCTCTTCCTCTGGATCGTTCCCGGTAGGCTTCAGGTTCGCGGAAAGCCGCGAATGGTTCGCGGAAAACCGTGCAACCGAACGCCCCGCCGAGTCTTCAGGAGGACCCCGGTGACCGATCCGGCTACCGAGGCCAACGGTGCCGCCACCGTGCCGCAGCGTCGGGTACTCGTCGCGGAGGACGAGGCGCTCATCCGGCTTGACCTCGTCGAAATGCTGCGTGAAGAGGGCTATGAAGTCGTCGGGGAGGCGGGTGATGGCGAGCAGGCCATCGCGCTGGCCACCGATCTGAAGCCCGATCTCGTGATCCTCGACGTCAAGATGCCCAAACTGGACGGCATCGAAGCCGCTGCCAAGATCACCGGCGACCGGATTGCGCCCGTCGTCATCCTCACCGCCTTCAGCCAGCGGGATCTGGTCGAACGCGCGCGGGATGCCGGCACCATGGCCTACCTCGTCAAGCCCTTCGCGAAGCGTGACCTCGTGCCGGCGATCGAGCTGGCCGTGAGCCGCTTCTCGGAACTTCAGGCTCTCGAAGCCGAGGTTGCCGGGCTCACCGACCGGCTCGAGACGCGGAAGGTCATCGACCGCGCCAAGGGTCTGTTGATGAGCAGGCAGGGGCTCACCGAGCCCGACGCCTTCCGGTGGATCCAGCGCACCGCGATGGACCGCCGGACCACGATGAAGGCCGTCGCCGAAGCTGTTGTGGAGAGCATCGGCAGCTGAACTACCCGAAAAGGGGGTGGCCACCGCGCGGTGACCACCCCCTTTTCGTTCGTTCGGTGACGCTCCGGGTGCCCGAAAGGGCGTACTTGGTACCTTTGCGAGCCTTCTCGGCGTGCCTGCGCGCGGTGATCCACGTCGGGGTCCGTAGACTCTGCACACCTTGAACCAGGCGTCAAGAGGCAGTCTGCAGGCTGTTGTGCACTGAGAGTCACCACCCGCTGGTCTCATTACGACGAGCGGGTGTAAACCATACGTTAATACTCATGACGACCGTCACGATGTGGCTACAAGACCATGTGTGACTCTGTGCAACGGCTCCCGGGGCGGCTACTTTCAGCGGCCAGTCAGGTCCCACGCCGGGACAGCCGCCCGACCGGGCGGCCAGGTGGCATTTGGAGGAACGAGTGCAAAAAGCACGACTTGCGAGGGTCATCGTGCTGGCCAGTGTCGGGGCCATCGCCCTCAGCGCGTGTTCGGCGCGGACGGACAGCGGCTCGGGCAGCAACAGCTCGAGCTCCCAGTCCCAGGCCGCGGCCCCGTCCGCCGCCGCCGACGCGGCCGACCCGGCCGGCGACGGCAAGGCGCAGTGTGCCCCGACTTCCATCGCGTACGCGGGCACCATCAACGGTGGCAACGCCGCGCTGGGCCAGAACATCCTGAACGGCGCGAAGCTCGCCGTGGACCAGCACAACAAGGCCAACCCGGGCTGCCAGGTCAAGCTGGAGCAGTTCGACACCGAGGGCACGCCCGACAAGGCGCCCGGCATCGTGACGCAGGTCGTCAACACGCCGTCGATCATCGGCGTCGTCGGCCTCCCGTTCTCGGGTGAGTCGAAGGCCGCGGGCAACATCTTCAACGGTGCGGGCCTGGTCACGGTGACGCCGTCGGCCACCAACCCGACGCTGAGCCAGAACGGCTGGAAGACCTTCTTCCGCGGTCTGGGCAACGACAACACCCAGGGCCCGGCCGCCGCGAAGTTCATCACCGGTGACCTCGGCGCCAAGAAGGTCTGCGTCATCCAGGACGACTCCGACTACGGCACCGGCCTCGCCGCCTCGACCATCAAGGCGCTGGCCGACAAGGGCACCTGCCAGGACAAGGTCAAGACGAAGCAGACCGACTTCTCGGCCGTGGTCAACAAGATCAAGAGCGAGAACCCGGACGCGGTCTTCTACTCGGGCTACTACCAGGAAGCGGCTCCGTTCGCGCAGCAGCTGAACGACGCCGGCGTCAAGGCCAAGTTCGTCGGCCCGGACGGCGTGAAGGACGACGAGTTCGTCAAGGGCGCAGGCGAGGCGGCCGCGAGCGCGTACTTCACCTGCCCCTGTGTCCCGGCGGACCAGTTCACCAAGTTCACCGACGCCTACAAGGCCGCGGTCGGCAAGGACCCGGGCACCTACTCGCCCGAGGCCTACGACCTGGCGACGATCCTGCTCAAGGGCATCGACTCGGGCAAGAAGGACCGCGCCGGTCTGCTGGACTTCGTGAAGAACTACGACGGCCAGGGCATCACGAAGCACTTCAAGTGGGACGACAAGGGCGAGCTCGCCAGCACGACCGTGTGGACCTACAAGGTCGAGGGCGGGAAGATCGTCCGCAACACCGAGATCAAGTAGCGCAGCGCGCTTCCGTTCTGATCACCGGGGTGCACGTCCGGCGGCTCGATCCCGCCGGGCGCGCACCCCGGTCCCACATGGAGAACTAGTGTGTCGATGACTCATGACCTGAGCTCGCTCGTCCTGGCCCAGGGCAGCAGCTGGATCACCTTCGACGTGAACGCGTTCCTGGACCAGTTCTGGAACAACACGTTCGACGGGCTCGCCTACGGCAGCATCTACGCGCTCGTGGCGCTGGGCTACACCCTCGTCTACGGCGTCTTGAAGCTCATCAACTTCGCCCATTCCGAGGTGTTCATCTACGGCGTCTACGCGACGTGGTTCACCTTCTACGGCCTCGGTTTCCGGCCCGGTAACACGCCCACGCTCGGGGTGGCCGAGCTGATCGGCTTCCTGCTCCTCGCCCTGCTGGCGTCGATGGCGGTCTCCGGTGGCACGGCGGTGGTTCTGGAACGGGTGGCCTACCGGCCGCTGAGAAAGCGCGGAGCGCCGAAACTGGTCTTCCTGATCACCGCGATCGGCGCGTCGTTCGTGCTGCAGCAGCTCATCTTCATCTGGCGCGGCGGCAACCCCGAACTCGGCATCCGCCTGATGCGCAACGAAGAGGTCTTCACCCTCTTCGGCGGCAGCATCACCAACGTCACGATCATCACGGTGGTCGCTTCGATCGTGCTGATGCTCGCGGCCAACTACTTCGTGAACAAGACCAAGTTCGGGCGCGGCATCCGCGCGGTGGCCCAGGACCCCGACACGGCGACGCTGATGGGTGTCAACAAGGAACGCGTCATCACGCTGACCTTCCTCATCGGCGGTCTGCTCGCGGGCGCGGCGGCACTGTTCTACATGATGAAGATCCCGCAGGGCGCGTGGTACCAGGGCGGCTTCCTGCTCGGCATCAAGGCGTTCACCGCGGCGGTGCTGGGCGGAATCGGCAACCTGCGCGGCGCGCTGCTCGGCGGCCTGCTGCTCGGGGTCGCCGAGAACTACGGCCAGTCGCTGTTCGGCGGCGGCTGGCGCGACATCGTCGCGTTCGCCCTGCTGGTGCTGGTCCTGATGATCCGGCCCACCGGCATCCTCGGTGAATCGCTCGGAAAGGCCCGGGTATGACGACGACCACGACTCCGCCCGCGAAGGCGCCCGCGAAGAAGCGGGGCGCCCTCAGCGAGCGGTGGAACAACCTCAGCCGCGTGCAGCAGTGGGGCGTGCTCGTTCCGCTGGTGGTGCTCATCTACTTCCTGCCGGTGCTGAACCCGCCGATCCTGACCACCCAGCCCGGGTACGACTTCCCGATCGCGATGTTCGAGGTGGCCCGCTACGCGCTGGTCGCCATCGGCCTCAACGTCGTGGTCGGCCAGGCCGGCCTCCTGGACCTCGGTTACGTCGGGTTCTTCGCCATCGGCGCGTACGTGATGGCGCTGTTCACCAGTCCCGACTCCTCGCTGTCGCACCTGCCGTTCCTCGTCGTGCTGCCGATCGCCATGGTGGTCACGATGATCTTCGGCGTGATCCTCGGGACGCCGACCCTGCGGTTGCGCGGCGACTACCTGGCGATCGTGACGCTCGGCTTCGGCGAGATCGTCCGGCTGCTCGCCGACAACGTCGACCCGTTGCGCGGCAACAGCGGTTTCAAGGAGGTCGGGCACCCACCGGGCACGAACGCCGACGGGTCGCCGCTGTTCAACAACTCGAACGGCATCCCCTGGTACTGGCTGTGCGTCACGCTCATCATCGCCGTTCTCTTCCTGGTCGGGAACCTGGAGCGCAGCCGCGTCGGCCGCGCCTGGGTCGCCATCCGGGACGACGAGGACGCGGCGGAGATCATGGGTGTGCCGACGTTCAAGTTCAAGATCTGGGCGTTCATCAGCGGAGCGGCGATCGGTGGCCTTTCGGGCGCGCTCTACGCCGGCCAGCTCGGCTTCGTGAACAACCAGAAGTTCGACGTCGTCACGTCGATGCTGTTCCTGGCCGCGGTGATCCTCGGCGGTTCGGGCAACAAGGTCGGGGTCATCCTCGGCGCCTGCGTGGTGGCCTACGTCCCGCTGCGGTTCCAGGCGATCGCCGAGTACAAGTACCTGATCTTCGGCGTGGCGCTGATCGTGCTGATGATCTTCCGCCCGCAGGGCCTGCTCGGCGCGCGCCAGCGGCTGCTCGCCTACGGCAGGCAGGCGTACCAGCGACTGCTCGGCCGCGGTGAGCAGATCAGCAGCGACGGCGCGCTGCAGACCGAACCGACCCCGGGGAGCAAGCCATGACCGACCCCCAGAACGGCGGGCCGGAGGTCGCCGCCGAGGGCGGCCTCGTCGCCGAACTGCAGCACATGACGGCCGAGGAGCGGGCCGAGCACGCGGCCGAGGTCGCCGACGTCGTCGCGCCGGACCGCGACATCGACGTCGAGGTGGGGCAGACGCTGCTCGAGGTCGACGACGTCACGATGCGCTTCGGCGGCCTCGTCGCGCTCGACCAGATCTCCTTCGGCATCCGCCGCGGCGAGATCCTCGGCCTCATCGGGCCGAACGGCGCGGGCAAGACGACGTGCTTCAACGCCATGACCGGCGTCTACCGGCCGACCTCGGGCGAGGTCCGGCTGGAGGGCAACGCGCTGGGCAAGACGTCGCGGCACGGCATCACCCAGCTCGGGATCGCCCGGACGTTCCAGAACATCCGGCTCTTCAGCGAGATGACGGCGCTCGAGAACGTCGTCGTCGGCACCGACGCGCGGCACAAGACCAGCCTGCTCGGGGCGTTGGTGCGCTCACCGCGGCACCACCGCGAGGAGAAGGCCGCCGTGGAGAAGGCGATGGCCCTGCTGGAGTTCGTCGGCATCGCCGACCGGGCGGCCGACCGGGCGAAGAACCTGCCCTACGGCTACCAGCGACGCCTGGAGATCGCGCGGGCGCTGGCGACCGAGCCGAAGCTGCTCTGCCTGGACGAGCCCGCGGCGGGCTTCAACCCGGCGGAGAAGGAAGACCTCATGGGTCTGATCCGGACGATCCGGGACGATGGCTACACGGTGCTGCTCATCGAACACGACATGAAGCTCGTCATGGGCGTGACCGACCGGATCGTGGTGCTGGAGTTCGGCAAGAAGATCGCCGAAGGACTGCCGGCCGACATCCGCGAGAACCCCGCGGTGATCGCGGCCTACCTGGGGGTGCCTGACGATGACGTTGCTTGAGTTGTCGGACGTGTCCGTCCACTACGGACGGATCCAGGCGGTCTCCGGGCTGTCCATCACGGTGAACGAGGGTGAGATCGTCACGCTCATCGGCGCGAACGGCGCCGGCAAGTCGACGACGATGCGCGCCATCTCCGGGATCCGGGCGATCTCCTCCGGGAAGATCACCTTCGCCGGCGAGGACATCTCCAAGCTGCGCGGCGACCTCCGCGTGGTCCGCGGGATCTCCCAGGCGCCGGAAGGCCGGGGCATCTTCCCCGGCATGACGGTGATGGAGAACCTCGACATGGGTGCCTACGCCCGCAAGGACCGCAAGGACCTCAGCGGGGACCTGGACCGGGTGTTCGAGCTGTTCCCGCGGCTGGCGGAGCGCAAGACGCAGATGGGCGGCACGATGTCCGGCGGCGAGCAGCAGATGCTCGCCATCGGGCGCGCCCTGATGGCGAAGCCGAAGCTGCTGCTGCTGGACGAGCCGTCGATGGGGCTCGCGCCGCAGTTCATCCAGCAGATCTTCCGGATCATCACGGAGATCAACAAGCAGGGCACCACGGTGCTGCTGGTGGAGCAGAACGCGCAGCAGGCGCTGTCCCGCGCCCACCGGGCGTACGTGCTCGAAACGGGCCGCATCACCAAGTCCGGCACCGGCAAGGAGCTGCTGGCGGACAACAGCATCAAGGAGGCCTACCTGGGCGTCGGCTGACGTCCTGGTGCCTGGACTCCGGCCCCGTGCGCTTCGGCGCGCGGGGCCGGTTTTCGTTTTCCACGACAACCGGTGGTTGTCGCCGGGGCCGGAAAGGCTGTTGGACCCGGCCCGCGCCGCGGCGGTTTGCTGGGGAGGAACCGGAAAAACGAAGGAGAGCGGGATGGCTGAGCTGGTCGAAGGTGTCGCGGCGGGGGTGCCGTTCGTGGCGGTGCCGCCGGTGGATCCGGCCGCGCCGGCCGCGCTGGTGGCGGGCTGGCACCTGATGGACGCGCCGGCCGGTGAGCGGGCGATGGCCGAGGCCGTCCCGATGGCGGGCCTCCAGGCGTGGCGCGTGTACTTCGGGCTTCCGCTCTCCGGGGCGCGGCTGCCCGAAGGCGGCTCCGACGAGGTCTTCCGGCGGGCGAGCGAGGACGCCGTGCTGAACGTGTTCGAACCGGTGACCGAGCAGGCGGCGGGCGAGTTCCCCGCGGCGCTGGCCGAACTGCGCGACCGGCTGCCGGGCGCGACCGGGCCGCTCGGGGTGTTCGGCGGCTCGGCGGGGGCGATCGTGGCGCTGGAGGTGCTGGCGCGCGGGGACGCCGAGATCGCGGCCGCCGCGGTGGCCAGCCCGGTCGTCCAGCTCGCGCCGATGATCGCCGCCAACGAGCGGCGCTTCGGGCTGACCTACGCGTGGAGCGAGCGTTCCCGCGCGGTCGCGGCGCGCTACGACTACGTGAACCGGGCCGCCGAGCTGACCGCGCCGCTGCTGCTGGTCGTCGGGGCGGACGACGACGTCGCGGTGCGGCAGCCGGCGGTGGCGCTGCACGAAAAGCTGGGGAGCGAGCTGGTGACGGTCGACGGGATGGCGCACGAGTTCCCGCCGGGGACGCCGGGAGCGGCCGGCGTCGACGCGGCGTTCACCGGGTGGTTCGCGCGGCGGCTGCGAGACTGAGGTCGTCGTCCGGCAGCCAGGCGTGCTCCGGGTCGTAGGCGCACCAGTCCTCTTCGCGGCTGGTGCGCCCGGCCGCGGCCAGCAACCGCCGCAGGGCCGGGCTCGCCTTGCCGCGCCGCCAGACCAGCGACCACGGGAACAACGGCGACGGCTCGAACGGCAGCACCCGCAGGTCGAGGTCCGGGGCGAGCTCCATGTCGGCGCCGGCCAGGGTGATGCGCCGCTTGCCGTACCGCGTCTGCTCGAGGGTGTGCCGCAGGTCGTAGCTGACGCCGGAGTCGTCGATCGGCACACCGAACTTCTCGCACAGCTCCCGTAGGTAGGACAGCCATTCGGCCGGTCCGCCGAGCCCGGGCAGCCAGATCCCGTCGGCGTGCAGCTCGTCGAGCCGCAGCACGTCCTGCACGGCCAGGGGATGCTCCGGCGCCAGCAGGGCGACCAGCGGCTCGAGCCGGACCGGCCGGTGCTCCAGCTCGTCCGGCAGGGGCCGCCCGCAGCCGGTCACCCGGCCGAAGGCGGCGTCGAGCTCACCGGACAACAGCGGCTCGATCGCGTTCGCGAAACCGCGCCCGGCGACCCGGTCGATGCGCAGTCCCGGCTCGCGCTCGGCGAGCCGGCGGAGCAGGAACATGGGGGAGAGCCGGTGGTCGACGAGGTCGAGGCGCAGCGGCCGGTCGTCGGCGCCCATGGCGGCCACCGCGGCGTCGGCCACCCGCACCAGCTCGCGCGCGTGCGGGAGGAAGCGTTCGCCGTCGGCGGTCAGCTCGACCGACCGGGGCGTGCGCCGGAACAACGGCGTCCCGAGGGCGCCTTCGAGCTTCCGGATCCGCTTCGACAGCGCCTGCTGGGTGAGGAACAGCGCCTGGGCGGCCCGCCCGAAGTGCCGCTGCTCGGCCGTCACCACGAACGCCCGCACCTGGGCGACGTCGAGGTCCACCGGCTCAGGCGCCCGGCGGCCGGTCCCGGACCACGCAGGTGAGCCGGGCGGTGCAGGTGCGGCGGCCCTCGTCGTCGGTCAGCACGATCTCCGCGGTGATCGTGCCGCGGCCGACGTGCAGCGGGGTCGCCACGCCGGTGACGGTGCCCGCGCGGACGGCCCGGTGGTGGGTGCAGGACAGCTCCAGTCCCATCGCCGCGCGGCCGGGGCCGGCGTTCAGGGCGGCGACCGTGGAACCCAGCGCCTCGGCGAGCACGGCGTTGGCGCCGCCGTGCAGCAGGCCGTACGGCTGCAGGTTGCCTTCGACCGGGATCGTGCCGACCACGCGCTCCGCCGTCGCCTCCAGCAGTTTCAGCCCGACCTTGTCGTTCAGCTGCTGGTCCGCGGCGGCCGGGTCGATCCCGGCCAGCCGGTCCACGTCGATGGGGGCGGCACTCTCGGTCACGCAAAGCTCCTCTTCCGATGCGACACGTAAGAGTGTCGGACCCTCAGCCTAGACTCGGCTTCGTGAGCCCGAGTGAGAAGACGATCGTTGCCAACGCCACAGGAAGCACCAGTGTCGCCGAGCGGCCGAAGCTGCTGCTGATCGACGGCCATTCGATGGCCTACCGCGCGTTCTTCGCCTTGCCCGCGGAGAACTTCAAGACGAAGACCGGCCAGGTCACGAACGCGGTCTTCGGCTTCACCTCGATGCTCATCAACCTGCTGCGCGACGAAGCGCCGACCCACCTGGCGGTGGCGTTCGACCTCTCGCGCAAGACGTTCCGGTCGGAGACCTTCGCCGAGTACAAGGCGAACCGCAGTTCGACGCCGGACGAGTTCCGCGGCCAGGTGGACCTGGTCAAGGAAGTCCTCGACGTGCTCGGCATTCCTTCGCTGGTGAAGGAGAACTTCGAGGCCGACGACATCATCGCCACGCTCACCACGCAGGCGACGGCGGAGGGCTTCGACGTCCTCATCTGTACCGGCGACCGCGATGCGCTGCAGCTGGTCACCGACCAGGTCACCGTGCTGTACCCGAAGCGTGGCGTTTCGGAGATGACGCGGTTCACCCCGGACGCCGTCGAGGAGAAGTACGGGCTCACCCCGCGGCAGTACCCGGACTTCGCCGCGTTGCGCGGCGACCCGTCGGACAACCTGCCGAGCATCCCGGGCGTCGGCGAGAAGACCGCGGCCAAGTGGATCAGGCAGTTCGGCTCGCTCGACGACCTGATCGACCGCGTGGACGAGGTGAAGGGCAAGGTCGGCGAGGCGCTGCGGGCGAATCTCAGCGCCGTCACCCTCAACCGCCAGCTCACCGAGCTGATCCGCGACGTCGAGCTGGAGCTGGCCCCGGCGGCGCTGGAACTGCGCCCGTGGGATCGCGAGGCGGTGCACGCGCTGTTCGACGAGCTGGAGTTCCGCGTGCTGCGGGACAGGCTGTTCGCGACGCTGCAGAGCGCCGAGCCGGAGGCCGACGAAGGCTTCGAGGTTTCGGGTGCCGCCCTCGAGCCCGGTGCGCTGGGCGCGTGGCTGGCCGAGCACGCGGGTGCGGGGGAGCCGGTGGCGCTGGCGTTCCGCGCCGTGGGCACGTCGGTCCGCTCCGACCTGCGCGCGATCGCCTTCGCGACGGCCGACGGCGAAGGCGCGTACGTCGATGTCACGGCCATGGACCAGGCCGACGACGCGGCGCTCGCCGCCTGGCTCGCCGACCCGGAGATCCGGAAGACCGGCCACGACCTGAAGGTCCCGCTGCACGCGATCCGCGGCCGCGGCTGGGTCCTCGCCGGGCTCGCCATGGACACCGCGCTGGCCGCGTACCTGGTGCGGCCCGGGCAGCGCACGTTCGAGCTGGACGACCTCGCGCTGCGCTACCTGCACCGCGAGCTGCGCTCGGAGACCGACGGCGGCGACGGGCAGCTCTCGCTGCTCGACGGCGGAGCAGAAGGCTTGGAACAGAAGGAGATCCAGGACGAGCTGGTCCGGGCCCGCGCGATCTTCGAGCTGGCCGGCGCGCTCGACAAGGAGCTGGAGCAGATCGGCGGCGCGAAGCTGCTCGCCGAGCTGGAGCTGCCGCTGCTGGAAGTGATCACGGAGCTGGAGATCGCCGGGGTCGCCGTCGATCTCGAGCAGCTGACTTCGCTGGAAGCGCACTACCTTTCGCGCGTCACGCAGGCCGCCGAAGAGGCGTACGCGGTGATCGGCAAGCAGATCAACCTCGGCTCGCCGAAGCAGCTTCAGGTCGTGCTGTTCGACGAGCTCGGCATGCCGAAGACCAAGCGCACCAAGACCGGCTACACCACCGACGCCGAGGCGCTGCAGGGCCTGTTCGAGAAGACCGAGCACCCGTTCCTGCAGCACATGCTGGAGCACCGCGACGCGACGAAGCTGCGCACCACGGTCGAGGGGCTGATCAAGTCCGTCGCCGACGACGGGCGCATCCACACCACGCTGCTGCAGACGATCGCGGCCACCGGCCGGCTGTCCTCGACCGAACCGAACCTGCAGAACATCCCGGTCCGGACCGAAGAAGGCCGCCGCATCCGCGACGCGTTCATCGTCGGCGAGGGCTACACGCACCTCATGACCGCCGACTACAGCCAGATCGAAATGCGGATCATGGCGCACCTGTCGAAGGACGAGGGCCTCATCGAGGCGTTCAACAGCGGCGAGGACCTGCACACGTTCGTCGCGTCGCGGGCGTTCTCGATGCCGCCGGAGGAGATCACGCCGGAGCTGCGCTACCGCGTCAAGGCGATGTCGTACGGCCTCGCGTACGGGCTGTCGGCGTACGGGCTTTCGCAGCAGCTGCGGATCTCCACCGAAGACGCCAAGTCCCAGATGGAGGCGTACTTCGCCCGCTTCGGCGGCGTTCGCGACTACCTCCACTCGGTGGTCGGTGAAGCGGCCAAGTGCGGCTACACGGAGACGATCTTCGGGCGCCGCCGCTACCTGCCGGACCTCAACAGCGACAACCGCCAGCGTCGCGAGATGGCCGAGCGCATGGCCCTGAACGCCCCGATCCAGGGCAGCGCGGCCGACATCATCAAGGTCGCGATGCTCAACGTCCACCGCGCGCTGGTCGCGGCGAAGCTCAGGAGCCGGATCCTGCTGCAGGTCCACGACGAACTGGTGCTCGAGGTCGCGGACGGGGAGCAGGAGCAGCTGGAGAAGCTGGTCCGCGACGGCATGGGCTCGGCGTACGACCTGGCGGTGCCGCTCGAGGTTTCGGTCGGCTACGGCCGGTCGTGGAACGAAGCCGCGCACTGACTGGGCCGAACCCCTCCAGCAGGCCACTCAGCGTCACGACCCGGATCACCGGGTCGTGGCGCGGGAGCACTCGGGCGGACGGCGCCGCGTCGCGGCCGGCGGGCTCAAGCTGGGTGGCCCGAGCCGGAAGGACCACGACATGGCCAGCGAGTTCCAGCGGCGCAAGATCTCCGGTGTCTTCGGCGCCATGGACGCCGACCGCGACGGCTACCTCACCGAGGCCGACTTCCGGGCCCTGACGGCGAGGTGGCTCGAGCTGCGCGGCACGGACGCCGGCACGCCCGAGGGGCAGCAGCTCGCCGCCGTCATGATGGGCTGGTGGGGCACCCTGGACGACGCCTCCGGCCGCGGCGGCAAAGTCACCCTCGACCAGGTGCTCCGGGTCGTCGACGAACTCCCGGCGATGCCCGCCGCCGTCACCGGCACGGCCGCGGCGATGTTCGAAGCCGTCGACGAAAACGGCGACGGTGTCATCTCCGCTGCCGAGTACCACCGCCTCATCGTGGCCTGGAACGGCGCCGACACCCCGACCGACGAGGTCTTCGCCCTCCTCGACGCCGACGGCGACGGCCGGCTGTCCCGCAACGAGTTCGCCCGGCACTGGTTCGAGTTCTGGGCCGGCGACGACCCGGCCGCTCCCGGCAGTCTGGTGTTCGGCCGCTTCTGAACGCGCGTTGGGCCGAACGGAGGACTCCGTTCGGGTGAGCTATTACCGCTGGGTAGGGAGGTCGGCGGCAGCGCGTGGCGATCACGGCGTAGGGTCCGCCGAATGGGGTTCGAGCGTGAGCGACGACGCTGGCGGGTCCGGTTGCACGACGAACTCGGCCGGGTGTGCGGTGCGGGCACGGTGCTGGACGAGTACCACGTGCTCACGAGCGCGCACGTCGTGGAGACCGCCGGTGGCCCGCGATCCGCGCTGAGCGTCGACTTCGTCGGCCTCGCCGAGGCGCAGCCCGGCGCCGCGTCCGTCGTCGAAGGCTGCTGGGTGCCCTCCGACGGCGGCGGCCACGGCGATCTCGCCCTGCTGCGCCTGGAACGCCCCGAGTCCCGCGTGTTCCGCGCCCCGCTGCACCGCATGCCCCTCGGCGAGCACCAGCTCGTCCGCGTGTTCGGGTTCCCGCCGGGCTCGGTCGGCCGCTGGACCCACGCCCGCCTCGGCGGCCCGGAACAGACCGGCGGCGAGTGGGTCCGCCTCTTCCGCACCGCCGAAGCCGAACCGCTCGGCCCCGGCTTCGGTGGCACGGCGGTGCTCGACGAGGCGACCGGCCACGTCGTCGGCATGGTCGTCGGCAAGGACTCCGGCACCTGGATGGTGCCCGTCGAAACCATGCTCGGGCACCTGCCGCAGCTGAGCGTCTGGACCTCCGGCAGCCCGGCCGTCGACGCCAGCTTCTCGCGTCCGGTCGGCGAGGCCGTCGACGTCTCCTTCGTGCAGCGCGTCGCCGACTGGTTCGCCAGGGCCGAGCCGGGCACCGTCTGGGTCGTCGACACCGGCGAGGCCGGCTCGCCGGTCGCCGCGGCGCTGCGGTTCGGCATCGTGCTCGCCGACCGGGAACGGTCCCTCGGCGTCCCCGGCTTGCCGCCCGCGCTCGGCGAGATGCCGCCGGCGGGCAGCGTCGACCTCGCCGTCGACGCCACCGGCCGCACCGCGGACGCCGTCCGCCACCGCATCGCCGACCGGCTCACCACCGGCGTCGCCGGCCGCACCCTCGTCGTCGACGCGATCGACGACTCCGCCGAACCCGAGCGGCTCGTCGGCGAGGTGCTCGCCCCGCTCGCCGGCCGCGCGGCCGAGCTCGGTCTCCGCCTGCTGCTCGGCTTCCGGGAGGAGTCCTCGCCCGGGGTCGCGGCGGTGCGGGCGAGCACGGGCCAGGCCCGCCCGGCCCCGGAAGACCTCGCCGGCCGGCTGGAGGTGCTCACCCAGGCGGTGGCGGAACTCGCCGAGATCGAGGCGTACCAGCTCCGGGTGGCGACGCGCTTCACCGGCGTCGCGATGCTGCCGGCGCGGGCACAGCGGCTGCGCGGCGCACTCAAGCAGCTCCGGTCGGCCGAAGTCGACGGCGATGCGGAGTGGGTCGAGCGCCACATCGACGGCCACGAGCACGCGGTCGCCCCCGCGGTGGAGGACGGCCGCCGTCAGCGCGCGGTCCTCGACGGGCTGGTCGCCCGCCGGGAAGAGCTGCGCGCCCGGCTGGCCGGTGACCACGAACTCGCCCGCGAACACGGCCTGGTCGACGACCCCGAGATCCAGCAGGCGTACGTCCCGGCGAAGCGGCTCCTGATCGACGGTCCCTGCGAGCTGACGGCCGCGGCCACGGCGGTCGACAGCTACGCGGCCGCGGTCCGGGCCCGCATCGAGGACCGCGGCTGACGATCAGACCGTGAGGACGATCTTCCCCCGCAGGTGACCGCGCTCGATCAGCCGGTGGGCGTCGGCGATGCGGTCGAACGGGAACGTCTCCTGGACGTGCACCCGGAGCCGGCCCTGTTCGACGAGCTCCACGAGCTGCCGCAGGGCGACCGGATCCGGGTCGACCGCGATGCCGCTGAAGCGACGGCCGGCCGCCTCGAACTCGGCGATCAGCTCCGTGTCCTCCTCGGCGACCGCCGTCACGAGGTGGCCTCCCGGGCGCAGCACTTCGAGCGAGCGCGAAGCGGTGTCGCCGCCGATGGTGTCGAGCACGACGTCGATGTCGCCGGCCACCTCGGTGAAGTCCGCCGTCCGGTAGTCGATCACCTCGTCGGCGCCCAGTCCTTCGGCGAACTCCCGCTTGCTGCCGCTGACGGTGGTGAGCACGTGCGCGCCGAGGGCTTTCGCGATCTGGATCGCGATGTGGCCGACGCCGCCACCACCCCCGTGGATCAGGACGCGGTCGCCCGCGGTCACGCCGCCGAGGTGGACGAGCCCCTGCCACGCCGTCAGCCCGGCGACCGGCAGCGCCGCCGCCTCGACGTGGGAGAGCGACGCCGGCTTGGGCGCCAGGTGCAACGCCGGCGCGGCCACGAACTCGGCGTACCCGTTGGCCGCGCGCGGGAACAGCGGCATCCCGAACACCTCGTCGCCGGGCCGGAACCGCCACGTCTGCGAGGCCGCCTCGACCACGCCGCTGATGTCCCAGCCGAGGACGAACGGCGGCGGGCCGAGCAGCGGGAATTCGCCGGCGCGCAGGCGCGGTTCCAGGGGGTTCAGCCCGATGGCCCGGACCCGGACGAGCACCTCGGTCGGCATGGGGCGGGGCGCGGGCGCGTCCACGATGGTGAGGACCTCCGGGCCCCCGAACGTGTGCTGGGTGATGGTTCGCATGGTTCCACGATGATCGCCGGGGCCGCGGCGTACCACCGGTGTCCCGCCAGGAAATTCCGGTAACCCGCCACCGTAGGGTGGGACCATGACCGAACCGGTGGCCCAGGACGGCGATGCGGCGGCCTGCGGGCCCTTGGCCCACGGGGAGGACGTCGCCGCGCACTTCCACGACTTCGGCCAGCTCAGGTACGCGGCCTCCGGGGCGCTGGTCACCACGACCCGGGCCGGCACCTGGGTGGCGCCGGCGAACCGCGTCACCTGGGTGCCGCCGTTCCACGTCCACAGCAGCCGGGCGCACGGCGAGACCGACGTCCGGCTGCTCCGGATTCCGGTGGCTCTGGCCGGGCGGCTGCCCGCGGAGCCCGCGGTGTTCGTGGCCAGTGCGCTGCTGCGCGAAGCCTGCTTGGCCATCGACGGCGACGACGAACCGGCCCGCGTCCGGCTGCTGCTCGAGGTCGTCATCGCGGAGCTCAGGCGGGCCGCGCGGGAACCCCTGCGCCTGCCGGAGCCGGCCGACCCGCGCCTCAAGGCCGTCACCGACCTGCTGCACGCCGATCCGGCGAGCCCGGCGACCCTGGCGGAGCTGGGGCACCGGACCGGTTCGAGCGAACGATCCCTCAGCCGGCTGTTCGGCAGCGAACTGTCGATGAGCTTCCACCAGTGGCGCACGTTGCTGCGCATCCAGCGGGCTCTGCTGGAACTCGGCGAAGACACCTCGGTCACCGACACGGCGACGCGCCTCGGCTGGGCGAACCCGGGCAGCTTCATCGAAGCCTTCACTGGGCTGGTCGGCCAGACCCCCGGCCGCTACCGGTCCGCGGCGCGCGCCGGCGGCTAGCGGCGGCCCAGGCCGCGGATCAGCACCATGACCGCGTCCCGCACCTCGGCCCGCGTCCGCTGGGGCCCGAACACCTGCCAGTCCAGCGCCACCACCAGCATGGTGCCGAACAGCCCGGCGGCCGCGGTCGGGATCTCCACCCCGTCCGGCAGCCGCCCCGCCGCATCCAGCCGGGTCAGCTGGTGCTTCACGATCGAGATGATCTCCTCGCGCAGCAACGACAGCGTGCCGTGCCACTGGCCGGGCGTCCGCCACAGCTCGCTCACCAGGATCTGCGAAAAGCCCGGGTACTGCCCGATGAACTCCAGCGTCGTGTCGACCTGCGCCTCGATGACGTCCAGCGGATCCGCGTCCGTCACCGCCGAGCGCAGCCGCCCGGCCAGCAGGTCGACGCCGTACCGGAGCAGGGCGTCGACCAGCCCGTCCTTGGACCCGAAGTTGTAGTACACCGTGCCCTTCGCGACGCCCGCCGCCGCGGCGATGTCGTCGACCGTCAGGCCCACCAGGCCCCGGCTCTTCGAGAGCTCCAGGGTGGCCTCGAAGAGCTTCTGCTTCGTCCCGCCGCTCACAGGCTCAGCTCGGGCTTGAGCGCGGACACCGTCCAAACGCGACGCTTGCGCGCGGCCAGGGTGGAGACCAGGATCCCGCCGGCCAGGTAGGCCAGCAGCACGCCGATGTCGCCGAGGATCTCCACGGTCGCGCCGCTGTAGAACAGGTGGCGGAAGCCGTCGATCGCGTAGCCCATCGGCAGCACCACGTGCAGCGGGTACAGCGCGTCCGGGATCGTCTGCCACGGGAACGTGCCGCCCGCGCTCACCAGCTGCAGCACCAGCAGCACGAGGCCGAGGAACTTGCCGACCGCGCCGAAGAAGCTGTTGAGCGCGTGGACCACCGAGGTGAACGTCAGCGACACCAGCACGGCGAACCCGATCGCTTCCAGCGGGTGGGCGATGTGGATGCCGACCAGCCAGGTCACCGCGCCGAACAGGACGATCACCTGCGCCGTGCCCAGCAGCGCCGAGGACAGCCAGCCGCCGACCGCGACCCGGAACGGGGCCGCGCCCGCGGTCAGCGCCCGTGTCGACAGCGGACGCAGGATCAGGAACAGCACGAACGCGCCGATCCAGGTGGCCAGCGAGATGAAGAACGGCGCGAGGCCGGCGCCGTACGTCCCCGCCGACGCCTCGCCGTTGGCGTTCACCGCGACCGGGTCCGCGATCGTGTTGGCCGTGGCCGAGCGGGTCGGGTCGTCGGGGTTCGGGATCTGCTTGAGCCCGGCCGCGAGCCCGTCGCGCAGCTTCACCGCGCCGTCCGCGAGCTGGTTCGTGCCGGTGACGGCGGTCTTCTCGCCGTCGCTGAGCTGGGAGGCGCCGTCGCGCAGCTGGTTCGCGCCGTCGGACGCCTGCTCGATGCCGCTCGCCAGCTGGGGGGACGCCGCGGCGAGCTTGGCCGCGCCGTCGGACACCTGGCGGGCGCCGTCGGCCAGCTTCGCGAGGTCGCCGTTGGCCTGCTGGATCTTGCTGTTGGCCTGGTCGACGGGGGAGCGCAGCTGATCGGCCTTGGCGAGGATGGCCTGCACCTGCGCGTCGGGCACGCCCGCGTCGCGCAGGTCCGTCTGCAGCTGGGTGCGGTAGGAGTCGAGCTTGCCCTGGATGTCGGACGACGCCGTCGCGGCGATCGAAGCCGCGTCGGCGACCTTCTGGTCCCCGGCGGCCACCTGCGAAGCGCCGCTGGCGAGCTGCTGCGTCTGCGAGGGCAGCGAAGCGGTGGCGGTCTTCAGCGTGCCCAGGCCGGTCGCCAGCGTCGAAGAGCCGTCCGCGAGCTTCGCCGCGCCGTCCGCCAGCTTCTGCTGGCCCGCCTTGAGCTGCGTGGCCCCGTCGGCGAGCTGGGAAGCGCCGGTCGAGGCTTCCTGGGTCTTGGCGTAGATCGTGGAGAAGCCGACCAGGAACCGGTCCGCGGCCTCGCTGCCGACCTTCTCCGCGATCGTCTTGCGGACCTGCTCGGCCACCTGCTTGGCGATGGTGCCGGACAGGTAGTTGTTGGCGTCGTTGGTGGTCAGCGTGATCGTCGCCTGCTGCGGCTGGAAGTTCCCGACCGACAGCAGCGCGGCGGAGAAGCCGCTGGGGATGCCGATGGCGAAGGAGTACCTGTCGTCGCGGACGCCGTCGCGCGCCTCCTGCTCGGACACCTGGTGCCACTGGAAGGTGCCGGACTTGACCAGCTCGTCGGTCACCTCGCGGCCGACGTTGCGCTCCTGGCCGGTGGAGTCCTTCGTGCCCGCGTCGCTGGTGAAGACCGCGGCGGGCAGCTTGTCGAGCCGGCCGTACGGGTCGTAGTTCGCGTAGAGGTAGAAGGACGCGTAGAGCAACGGCACCAGCACGAGCGCGACCAGCGCGAGCTTCGGCAGCGTGCCGGTGGAGAGGCGGCGCAGCTCGTTGCGCGCGATCCGGAAGGCGTTCATGCGGGGTCTCCGTCAGTGCTCGTGGCGAGCTCTTCGGTGGGTTCGGGCGGCTCGGTGGGTCCGGTGGATTTGGGGGGTTCGGTGGGTTCGGGGGCGAAGTGCTCGGGCGCGGGCTGCTCGGCGGAGCCCAGGCGCGCCGGTGCTCCGGGCAGTGCGGACGCCGGCGTCGTCGCGGTCAGCACGACCACGGCGAGCCCCCGCCCGGCCTGCTCGCGCGCCAGTTCCAGCCAGCTTTCGACGTGGCTGGTGTGCCGGTCGGGGGTGTCGAGCACGAGGACCCGCACCCCCTTGCGTTCCGCGGCCAGCTCGGTGAGCAGCCGCGTGCGCAGCGCCGGGGTGAGGTTCTCGAAGCGCGTGCCGGCGAACGGCGCGGCGTCGTGCTCCGCGAGCCAGCGGGCGACGTCCTCCTTGCCCGCCGGGCGGTGGGCCAGCGCCAGCTCCTCGCCGGCGACCACGCGCAGGGGCAGCGCGTCGTCGGGCTCGCTGACGCCGGGGGCGTCGACGACCGCGACGAGCTCGGTCAGCGCGGCGTCGCCGCCTTCGGCGTGCACCGTGCCGGTGGTCGGCTTCAGCCGCCCGGCCAGTGCCAGGCCGAACGCCGTGACGCCGACGCCGGGTTCGCCGTGCACGATCGCCAGGTCGCCCTCGCCGACGGTCAGCGAGGTGGGCGGTAACAAGGTGCCGTGGTGCCCTTCGAGGGACACGCGATCGGCTCGGACCTGCACGGTTTCTCCTGCTTCGAGAACTTTTGAACTGACCGGTCAGTTCAAAAACTAGTCCTCGTCTGCTCCGGCAGCAAGATCACCGGACGCACGTCACACTGGTGGGTGACTCACCGGAGCGCCGACGCCGGGCGCACTTCCCACGTCGTCCACAGCGGACGGTAGCCCTGCCGGTGCCAGAACACCGCGGACAGCGGGTTGGTCGGGTTGTAGTAGAGGAACGTCCGCGTGGCGCCGCCCCGGTGCAGCTCCCGGTGCACGTGGGCCATCAGCGCCCGGCCGAGCCCGCTGCCGCGCTCGCCGGGGGCGGTCACGACGTTGTTCACGTACCCCCAGCGGCCCGGCGGGAGCAGTTCGCCTGCTTCGCTGTCCGGCACCGCGTCCACCCACGCGCAGTGCGCGAACGCGCGGACCTCGCCGTCCACCTCGGCCAGCCAGACGGGCGGCTCGTCCGCGGCGAGGGCGTCCCGCAGGGACGGCGTCAGCAGCTCGGCCGTGTTGTCCCGGCGCGGAGCGGCGACGAGGCCGGTGTAGTCGAACGTCGCCGTCGCCAGCTCCAGCGCCGCGGCGAAGTCGGCGGCCCCGGCACGGCGGACGGTGACCCCCGGCTCGCTCCCGGCCGGCGGAGCGGTGCGCACGCCGACCGCAGAGAGCGGGACGAGGCCGTGGTCGAGGAAGGCGCGGATCGCCTCGGCGTCCCGGCTGGGCCAGACCACCACGCACGCCGAGTCGTCGCCGGTCTCCTCGGTCTCGAGCCGGCCTTTCAGCGCCCGCAGCAGCAGGTCAGCGCCTTCGGTGCCGGTGCCGCCGAAGTACGGGAAGAGCTGCCAGGTGTCGGCGGCCGACCACAGCATCGGGACGTCGCCGGGCGCGAGCCGGTACCGCTGCAGCACTCCGGTGACCTGCGTGCCGTCCGCGGTCGCCGCGTCCAGCCGCTCGCCGTCGGCCGGGGGCGCGGCGGGCGGCAGCAGCGCGTCGACGGCGGCGAAGCGCGCGCGGTGCGCCGCGAGCAAGGGCTCGGCGATGTCCATGGTTCCCCTCGGAACGTGCGGTCAGGACCAGGCGGGACGCCGGATCCACATGGTCCACAGTGGACGATAGCCCTGCCGGTGCCAGAACACCGGCGAAAGCGGGTTCGCCGGGTGGTAGAACAGGAACGTCCCGCGGGTCCCCGGCCGGAGCAGCTCCCGGTGTGCCACGGCCATCAGCGCCCGGCCGACCCCGCCGCCGCGGGCCGCGGGCGCGACCGACAGCGTGTCGACGTACCCCCAGCGGCCCGGGAGCAGCCGGCCGTGGAGGGTGTCGCCCGGGGTGGGCGAGGCCACTGCGCAGGAGGCCATGCCCGCCGGCACGCCGTCGTCCTCCGCGAGCCAGACCAGCCCGCCGAAGCGCAGGGTCCGGGCGACCTCCGCGCGCAGCAGTGCCCGGGCGCCCGGCCGCGGCACCGCGGTGCCGACCAGCGACGTGTAGCGCCACTCCGCCAGCCGTAGTTCGGTCAGCGCCTCGACGTCACCCTCCTCGGCGCGGCGGACGGTCACCCGCGACGGCCCCGGCTCGCCGGGCGGGTCCGGGTGCCGCACCGCCAGGCAGGTCATCGGCGCGAACCCGTGGGCCAGCAGGACCGCGGACGCCTCGGCGTCGCGGCTCGGCCAGGTCAGCGTGCAGCCCGAGTCCGGGCCGGCCGGGGTCCCGCGCAGCCGGTCGCGCCACGCACCCAGCAGCGCCGCGAGACCCGCCGCGCCGCTGTCACCCGGCACCGCGGTCAGGTCCCGGATCTCCGACGGCCCCCACAGCGTGGGCCACGACCCCGGCGCGTGCACGACGTGCGTCAGCAGGCCACCCGCCTTCCGCCCGGCCGCGGAGGCCATCAGCGGCTCGCTCGCCGACGGCGGGGCCGCGATCGGCGGGAGCAGCGGGTCGAGCGCGGCGAACCGCGCGTTCTGCTGCGCTTCGAGGGGGTTCACGGGCGGTGCGTGCGGAAGATCGCGGTGCCTGGGAAGAGCTTGCCGCGCAGCGGGCTCCACTGGCCCCACACCCGCGAGTGCCCCGCCGGCCACTCGGGTTCGACCAGATCGGTGAGGGTGAACCCGGCCGTGGCGAGCGCACGGACGTAGTCGCCGAGGGTGTGGTGGTACTCGACGTAGGTGGCGGTGCCCTCGTCGTCGACCTCGACGTACGGCGTGCGGTCGAAGTACGGCTGGGTGACGGTGAGCCCCTGCGGGCCCGGGTCGTCGGGGAAGATCCACCGCATCGGGTGGGTCACCGAGAACACCCACGGGGCGCCCGGCCGCAACACCCGGTGCACCTCGGCGAAGACGGCGTCCACCGAAGCCACGAACGGGATCGCGCCGAAGGCCGAGCAGGCGGCGTCGAAGCTGCCGGACGCCAGCGGCAGGTGCTCGGCGTTCGCCTGCACCAGTGGCACGGCGAGGCCGGTGCGTTCGTTGCCCGCGAGCGCGTGGCGCAGCATGCCCCCGGAGAGGTCGGTCGCCACGGCGTGGGCGCCCTCGGCCGTCAGCCAGCGCGAACAGGCGGCCTGCCCGCAGCCGACCTCCAGCACGCGCTTGCCCCGGACGTCGCCGAGCAGCCGCGCCTCCGCCTCCCGGACGCCCTCCGGGCACCAGACGAAGTCGGCGTCGCCGAGGAATCCGCCGTGCTCGGCCTGGTAGTCGTCGGCGTCGGCGTCCCACCAGGCGAGGTTCGCGGCCGCGGCCTCGGGGCCGCCGACCTCGCGGTAGGCGACCGCCGAGGTGCCCAGCCGGTGCTCGGCGGCGTCGTGGCGCCCCGGCGCGGCGGGCTCGTTCGGTGGCATGATGGTGTCTCCGGTCCCGGCCGCCGGCGCCTGCGCCACCCGCGTCCTCCAGCGTGCGATTTGCCTTCGCGAGGACCTTAGCGATCGTGGGGGACCCTGATTGTGCCGCCTAGCGGCCGCCGCGTAGGATAAGTGTTAGCGCAGTGGGTTCGCGCTGCCTTCCGCTCAGCTTCTGGTTGGGACTCGGGGTCGCGTACCGTTTGCGGGTCATGCCGCGGTCGTTCACTGGTGGACGTTGCTCGTGGGGTCGTCGCATGCCGTAGCAGCTCATCGCGCCGACAACTGCCAACCCTCGATCCCATCCACCGGAGCAACCCGCCTAATGACCACCGACACCGCCATCGCCCCGAGCGCCCCGAACGCGGCCCCGCAGGTCGCCATCAACGACATCGGGTCGGAGGAAGATTTCCTCGCGGCTATCGACAAGACGATCAAGTACTTCAACGATGGTGACATCGTCGAAGGCACGATCGTCAAGGTCGACCGCGACGAGGTCCTGCTCGACATCGGCTACAAGACCGAGGGCGTCATCCCCTCGCGTGAGCTCTCCATCAAGCACGATGTCGACCCGGCTGAGGTTGTCACCGTCGGCGATGAGGTCGAAGCCCTGGTTCTCCAGAAGGAGGACAAGGAAGGCCGTCTGATCCTGTCCAAGAAGCGCGCGCAGTACGAGCGCGCCTGGGGCACGATCGAGGAGCTCAAGGAGAAGGACGAGCCCGTCAAGGGCACCGTCATCGAGGTCGTCAAGGGCGGCCTCATCCTGGACATCGGCCTGCGCGGCTTCCTCCCCGCGTCGCTGGTCGAGATGCGCCGCGTGCGCGACCTGCAGCCGTACGTCGGCCGCGAGCTCGAGGCGAAGATCATCGAGCTGGACAAGAACCGCAACAACGTGGTCCTGTCCCGCCGTGCCTACCTCGAGCAGACCCAGTCCGAGGTGCGCAGCGAGTTCCTCAACGCGCTCGCCAAGGGCCAGGTCCGCAAGGGCGTCGTGTCGTCCATCGTCAACTTCGGTGCCTTCGTGGACCTGGGTGGCGTCGACGGCCTGGTGCACGTCTCCGAGCTGTCCTGGAAGCACATCGACCACCCGTCCGAGGTCGTCGAGGTCGGCCAGGAGGTCACGGTCGAGGTCCTGGACGTCGACATGGACCGCGAGCGCGTCTCGCTGTCGCTGAAGGCGACCCAGGAAGACCCGTGGCGCCAGTTCGCCCGCACCCACGCGATCGGCCAGATCGTGCCGGGCAAGGTCACCAAGCTGGTTCCGTTCGGTGCGTTCGTCCGCGTCGAAGAGGGCATCGAGGGCCTGGTCCACATCTCGGAGCTGGCCGAGCGCCACGTCGAGATCCCGGAGCAGGTCGTCCAGGTCAACGGCGACGTCATGGTCAAGGTCATCGACATCGACCTCGAGCGCCGTCGCATCTCGCTGTCGCTGAAGCAGGCGAACGAGGGTGTCACGCCGGACACCGAGTTCGACCCGACCCAGTACGGCATGGCCGCCGAGTACGACGCCGAGGGCAACTACATCTACCCCGAAGGCTTCGACCCGGACACCCAGGAGTGGCAGGAAGGCTTCGACAAGCAGCGTGAGGAGTGGGAGCGCCAGTACGCCGAGGCGCACACTCGTTACGAGGCCCACATGAAGCAGGTCGTGAAGGCTGTCGAGGCGGACGCGGAAGCGGCTGCCGACGCGGCGACCGGCATCGAGGGTGGCGCGGAGAGCTACACCTCCTCGGGCTCGGCCCCGGCCGACACGAAGAGCAGCGGTGGCACCCTCGCCTCCGACGAGCAGCTCGCGGCGCTCCGCGAGAAGCTCTCCGGCGGTGCGTGAGCACTAGCTCTCTGAGCTGAACTACGAACCCCCGGTCCCGAGCGGACCGGGGGTTCGTCGTTTCGGCGCTTCGGGCGCTCCGGCGCGGGACGGTCAGCGGCTGCGCAGGCCCAGGCCGGCCATCATCGCGATGACGCCCTGGCGGTACATCTCCTCGTTCGCCTCTTCGGTCGGCGGGATGAACCAGTCCGGCAACGGCCGCCGCGAGGCCAGCATCAGTTCCGCGCCGACCAGGCCGTGCATGGTCGTCCACAGCTGGTAGGCCGTCGACCGGGCGTCCGCTCCCGGCGGGCAGACCCGCTGGACGCGGGCGATGAAGAGGGTGAACGTCGTCCGCAGCACCGCGGACCGCAGCGCCGGATCCGGGTCGAAGCCGGGTACCGGACGCTCGAACATCAGCGCGTAGCGGGTCGGGCTCTCGCGGGCGAAGTGCCGGTACCCGAGTGCGAGGTGCAGCAGATCCGCGACACCGTCCTCGCCCGACGGCGGCAGGCCCTCCAGGAACTCCCGCAGCGAGTCGAAAGTGCGCTCGTACAGGGCGTCGAGCAAGCCCGCGCGCCCACCGAAGCGGGCGTACACCGAGATCGTCGACGCGCCGGCCGCCTCGGCCACGCCGCGCACGGTCAACCCCGGGACGCCGCGGTCCACGAGCACCGACAACGCCGCGTCGAGGTAGCGCTCGCGGCCGCCCTGGTCGGCCGCGTGCATCGGCAAGTGCCTGGTAGCCACGGGCCCACCCCCTTTGCGGCAGCCGGGCGCAGACGGCGTCCGGGTAACCCACCCGCAGCAGAAGATACGATATCCGGCGCGTCTTGGGAATGCGCCCGATGTCCGGATCTGCGACGTTCCCGTCCCGTGGGCGCGCGGTCCGGCCGTCCCGGACGCCTGCACCGCCGGATTCCGCGGAAAGGGCTTTCCGGCCTCACCCGCCCGGCGAAGCCGCCGAGTCCCGGTTCGTGCCAGGCTTCGTCCACCAGGTCCGGCTCACCACGAGCCGGCCATTCGTCCGGAGGACTGACGCGGATGGACCACCCCGAGCCCGGCACCGTCGTCGTCACCGCGAGCGGCGACGGCACCTACACGCAGCGGGTCACCACGGCGAGCCACACCCTGCTCGTCGACGAACCGGTCGAGGTCGGCGGGGCCGACGCGGGCCCGAACCCGTACGAGCTGCGGCTCGCGTCGCTGGGTTCGTGCACGGCGATCACGCTGCGGATGTACGCCGGCCGCAAGGGCATCCCGCTGACCCGGGCGACCATCCGGCTGCGGCACGACCGCATCCACGCCGAAGACTGCGAACGGTGCGAAACCGAGCGCGGCATGCTCAGCCGGATCGTGCGCGAGATCGAGCTCGAAGGCGATCTCGACGACGATCAGCGCGCCAAGCTCATGCTGATCGCCGGCAAGTGCCCGGTGCACCGCACGCTGTCCTCGGAGATCGTGATCGAGACGCGCGAAACCGGCCGCTGAGGACGCCGGTCAGGCGGCGCGCACGGTCACCGCGACCGGGCCGCGCGGGCTGACGACGGGGACCCAGATGCGCTCGAGCGCCGCGGCGCGCGCCTTGCGGCGGAGGCCGGCGAAGCTGTGCTTAGCCGGGACCAGCAGCGCGCTCAGCCAGGTCCGCCGGTAGTCCGCCAAGGCGTCGGCCACCGGGCGGTGAAGAACGCAGTGCGCCAGTCCCGGCGTGCCGAGCCGGTGTCTCCCGGCGTGCTTGCTGTCCGCCATCGTTCCTCCGCGTGGGCGACTCTGTCGCGCGCACCGTACGCAGCCGCGCCGGGCGTGGTGGGTAAGCAACACGGCGTGTCCGGATATCGGTTGAGTCACGCGTCACGATCGACTTGCGAATCCTCCGTTCTTCGGGCATGGGCCGGAGCTCGTCGTCGTGAACGCGATCCACACGCTCTGCACGCTGGACACCCGTCGCGAAGGTGTGTGCCGGGACGTGGCCTGGACCCGGCGGACGCCGGTCAGGCACCGCACCGGCGGTTCGGCCGCGACCCTCGTCGCCGGCGTGGCCGGCGCCGCCGCGGCGGCTTCGGGCACGGCGACGGCGAGCCCGGCCACGCACAGCACGGCCGCGGCCGGCCTGCTGATCTTCGTCATCCACATGAGGCCCCCCTCGATGGCGTGGACGGTCCGGCGAACCGGACCGGCACGTCGGTGCGCTTCTTGATGACGTCGAACCAACCAGCAAAGTGTTACGACATTTTCCCACCTGTCACGTAAATGGCGCCGGTTTGTCCGGACGCGTCCCGGAGGGTCGTGGCCGCCGCGTGACTAGGGTGATCGGCATGTTGCGTGTGGGGTTGACTGGTGGGATCGGAGCCGGGAAGTCGACCGTGGCGAACCGGCTCGCCGAACACGGTGCCGTGCTGGTGGACGCCGACCGGATCGCCCGCGAGGTGGTCGAGCCCGGGACCGAAGGGCTCGCCCGGCTGGTGGCGGAGTTCGGCCCCGGGATCCTGGCCGAGGACGGCTCGCTCGACCGGCCGGTGCTCGCCGCGAAGGCGTTCGCCGACGACGATGCGCGGCGCCGGCTCAACGCGATCGTGCATCCCCTGATCGGTGCCCGCACCGGGGAGCTGATGGCGGCCGCGAAGCCGGACGCGATCATCGTCCACGACATCCCGCTGCTGGTCGAAAGCGGTCTCGCGACGATCTACCACCTGGTCGTGGTCGTCGACGCGCCGGTCGAGGTGCGGGTGCGGCGGCTGGTGTCGGCACGCGGGATGGGCGAAGAGGACGCGCGGGCGCGGATCCGGGCGCAGGCGAGCGCCGAGCAGCGCCGCGCCGTCGCCGACGTCTGGCTGGACAACGGCGGCGCCGAAGACGCCGTGCTGGCCGAGGTCGACGCCCTGTGGGCGGACCGGCTGGTGCCGTTCGAGGCGAACGTCCGGCTGCGCCGGCCGCGGCCGCCGGTGTCGCCGAAGATCGCGGAATACGACCTCACCTGGGCCGTCCAGGCCGAGCGGGTGCTCTCCCGGGTCCGCGCCGCGGCGGGGGAGCGGGCACGCCGCGCCGACCACATCGGGTCGACGGCCGTGCCCGGCCTGCCCGCCAAGGACGTCCTCGACCTGCAGCTGACGGTGTCCACCTTGGACGACGCGGACGCCTTGGCGGAGCTGCTGGCCGACGCCGGGTTCCCGCGGCTGGAGGGCGACTGGCGCGACGACGCCCAGGACGGCGCCGGGACGTGGCCCAAGCGACTGCACGTCGGCGCGGACCCGCGACGTCCGGTGAACCTGCACGTCCGGTCGGTGGAGACACCCGCGTGGCGGCTCGCGTTGCTCTTCCGCGACTTCCTGCGCGCGAACCCGGAGGAGCGCGACGACTACCGCGACGTCAAGCTGCGGCTGGCCGAGGCGCACGCCGCCGACGGCACGGTCGAGGCCTACGCCGACGAGAAGCAGGAATGGGTCCACGGCGTGTTCGCCCGCGCGGAGAAGTGGGCGGCGGCCACCGGCTGGACGCCCTAGGGGCGCCGCCGCCAGGTCAGCGTGATGTCCCGGGTGGCCAGCCAGGCGGCGAGGTCGTACCCGTGCGCGGCCAGCCCGTCCACCGCGGCGTAGGTGACCTTCAGTGCGTACTCGGCCTCTTCGGGGGTCAGCAGGCCCGCGGAGAGCGCCTCCAGGAGTTCGTCGGTGTCGATCACCCGCAGTGACAGCTTGTCCTTGAGCACCAGGTCGACGTACAGGTCGGTGGCGACCCAGCGCGGGCCGTCGCGGCGGACCCGGACGACGTCGAGGTAGAAGTCCTGGTCGCGCTCGTGGCCGGGGGAGAACCAGAAGTCGGTGAAGCGGAGGCCGAGCCCGGGGACGAGCCACGACTCGAGGTAGTGGAACTGCGCGCGGCCCGGCGTCGGGCGGGCGAGGTACAGGCCGAACGGCTCCTCGTGGAACTCGTCGACCTCCCGCCGGATGCCCTTCGGGTCGATGTTCGCGCGCTCGGCGGGGTCGAAGACCTCGACCTTCGGCGGGTGCAGTGCGGCCATGCGCCCATCCTGCCGGGACGGCTGCCGAAACCCGGTCACGAATCGCGCACAGCTGCCGCGCGTGCCACCCGGCCGGGCTATGGTGCGCCGAGCGTCCGGGAGCCGAGGGGGAACTGGGGATGTTCGGGATCATCAGGCCGTGCCGTCATCGGCTGACCGGCGGCTTGCACGCGGACTGGCTGGCGCACCTGTGCGGGCTCTGTCTCACCCTGCGTGACGAACACGGCCAGTTCGCCCGCGTCGTCACCAACTACGACGGGCTGATCATCTCCGTCCTGGTCGAGGCGCAGACACCCCACGCGAACGGGCGGCGCGAAGCGGGCCCGTGCCCGCTGCGGGGCATGCGGACGGCGTCGGTGGCGCGCGGCGAAGGCGCCCAGCTGGCGGCCGCGGTCTCGCTGGTGCTGGCCGCGGCGAAGGTCGGCGACCACGTCGAGGACCGCGACGGCGCCTTCGGCCGGCGTCCGGTGGCGGCGGCGGCGCGCCGGGTCGCGGCTCGCTGGGCGGCGCAGGGCAGCCGCACCGGTGGCCGCGTCGGGTTCGACACGGCGGTGCTGACCGAGGCGGTCGAGCGGCAGGGGGCGCTCGAGGGTTCGGTGCGTCCGGGTGACTCGGCGCTCCTCGCGACGGAGCCCGCCGAGCTGGCCACGGCGGCGGCGTTCGCGCGGACGGCGGAGCTGGCCGGCAGGCCGGGCAACGCGGCCCCGCTGGCGGAGGCGGGGCGCTTGTTCGGACGCGTGGCCCACTTGCTGGACGCGGTCGAGGACCAGGCGGCCGACGCGGCGGCGGGAGCTTGGAACCCGTTGTCGGCCACGGGAACGGGGCCGGCGGAGGCCCGCCGCCTGTGCGACGACGCGGTGCTGGGGGTGGAGCTGGCACTGCGCGAAGCGGAGTTCGCCCAGCCGGCGCTGGTGCACGCGCTGCTGGTCCACGAGCTGCGCCAAGCGGTGCGCCGGGCCTTCGGCCACGGCTTGGCGAGTGGGCAGCAGCCACCGCCGGGGTGGATCGGGCCGGGGCCCGCGCCGCAGCAGCACCCGCACCAGGTCCCGCCGCAGCCGCACGGCTTTCCGCCGCCGGGTGCTCCCGGTCCGGGCGGCCCCGGCGGTCGCGGTCCAGGAGGTCCGGGCGGCCCGGGTGGACCAGGAGACCCAGGTGGCCCGGGTGGTCCCGGCGGCCCGGAGCCGCTCGACGGCAAGGGCGGCGGCCTCTGGTACCCGAAGTTCGCCGTCCCGCCGAAGGAGCGCAACTTCTTCCTCGGCTGCGCCCTCACGCCGTACATGTGCTGCACGTGCCAGTTCTGCTGCCGCGATCCCTATCCCGGGCCGTGGAGCGGGAAGCCGGTGAGCGGCTGCAGCGATGGCTGCGGCGACTGCGGCTGTGACTGCGCCTGTGACGGTTGTTGCGAGTGTTGCGGCTGTTGCGACTGCAGCTGCTGAGAGCCGAACCGTCGATCAGGGTGTTGCCCCCCGCTGACCAGGGCCGACGGAAATTGTCGGTGGGGCGGCCTACTCTGGTCGACGTGGCTTTCGCAACCGAACACCCCGTGCTCGCCCAGTCCGACTTCCGGCCCGTCTCGGAGATCCCGCGGACCGGCGGCCGGTTCGAGGTGGTCAGTGACTACCAGCCCGCCGGTGACCAGCCGGCGGCCATCGACGAGCTCGAACGCCGGGTCCGGGCGGGTGAGAAGGACGTCGTGTTGCTGGGTGCCACCGGCACCGGCAAGTCGGCGACGACGGCGTGGCTGATCGAGCGCGTCCAGCGGCCGACGCTGGTGATGGCGCCCAACAAGACCCTGGCCGCGCAGCTGGCGAACGAGCTGCGCGAGCTCTTTCCCCACAACGCGGTGGAGTACTTCGTCAGCTACTACGACTACTACCAGCCCGAGGCGTACATCGCGCAGACGGACACGTACATCGAGAAGGACTCGTCGATCAACGACGACGTGGAGCGGCTGCGGCACTCGGCGACGATGAACCTGCTGTCGCGGCGGGACGTCATCGTGGTCGCCAGTGTCTCGTGCATCTACGGCCTGGGCACCCCGCAGTCGTACCTGGACCGGTCGTCGAAGCTCGCCGTCGGCATGCAGCTGGACCGGGACGTCTTCCTGCGCGCGCTGGTCGACATCCAGTACACGCGCAACGACATCGCCTTCGCGCGGGGGACGTTCCGCGCCCGGGGCGACACGGTCGAGATCATCCCGGCGTACGAGGAGCTCGCGATCCGGGTCGAGTTCTTCGGCGACGAGGTCGAGAAGCTGTACTACCTGCACCCGCTGACCGGGGACATCGTCAAGGAGGTCGACGAGGTCCGGATCTTCCCGGCGACGCACTACGTCGCCGGTCCGGAGCGGATGGAAAAGGCGATCCAGGGCATCGAGAAGGAGCTCGAGGAGCGGCTCGCCGAGCTGGAGCGGCAGGGCAAGCTGCTGGAGGCGCAGCGGCTGCGGATGCGCACGGCCTACGACATCGAGATGATGCGCCAGGTCGGGTTCTGCTCCGGCATCGAGAACTACTCGCGCCACATCGACGGCCGCGGCGCCGGCACGGCGCCGGCGACGCTGATCGACTACTTCCCGGACGACTTCCTGCTGGTGATCGACGAGTCGCACCAGACGGTCCCGCAGATCGGCGGCATGTACGAAGGCGACATGTCACGCAAGCGGAACCTGGTGGAGTACGGCTTCCGGCTGCCGAGCGCGGTGGACAACCGGCCGCTGACCTGGGAGGAGTTCTCCGACCGGATCGGGCAGACGGTCTACCTGTCGGCGACGCCGGGGCCGTACGAGATGGGCCAGGCGGGCGGCGAGTTCGTCGAGCAGGTGATCCGGCCGACCGGCCTGGTCGACCCGAAGGTGGTCGTGAAGCCGACCGAGGGCCAGATCGACGACCTGGTGCACGAGATCCGGGAGCGTGCGGACAAGGACGAGCGGGTCCTGGTCACCACGCTGACGAAGAAGATGTCGGAGGACCTGACCGACTACCTGCTGGAGCTGGGCATCCGGGTGCGGTACCTGCACTCGGAGGTCGACACGCTGCGGCGGGTCGAGCTGCTGCGGCAGCTGCGGTCGGGCGACTTCGACGTGCTGGTCGGCATCAACCTGCTGCGCGAGGGCCTGGACCTGCCGGAGGTGTCGCTGGTGGCGATCCTCGACGCGGACAAGGAAGGCTTCCTCCGGAGCGGGACATCGCTGATCCAGACGATCGGCCGCGCGGCGCGGAACGTGTCGGGCGAGGTGCACATGTACGCCGACAAGATCACCGACTCGATGCGGCACGCGATCGACGAGACGGACCGCCGCCGCGAAAAGCAGGTCGCGTACAACGAGGAGCGGGGCGTCGACCCGCAGCCGCTGCGGAAGAAGATCGCCGACATCCTCGACCGGGTGTACAGCGAGGCCGAGGACACCGAGCAGGTTTCGGTGGGCGGCTCGGGCCGCAACTCCTCGCGGGGCAAGAAGCCCGAGCAGGGCGACCGCGTGCGCAGCTCCGGGATGCTGGTCGACAAGAACGTCTCGGCGATGCCGCGCGCCCAGCTGGCGGACCTGATCCAGCAGATGACGGACCAGATGATGCAGGCGGCCCGCGACCTCCAGTTCGAGCTGGCCGCCCGGCTGCGCGACGAGATTTCGGACCTGAAGAAGGAGCTGAGGGGGATGGACGCGGCCGGCATCAAGTAGCACAGACCATTGATCGAGTAATACACCGTGCGCGGTATCATTACACCATGGCGATGAACATCAAGGACCCGGAGGCCGAGCGCCTGGCCGCCGAGGTCGCCGAGTTGACGGGTGACACCAAGACCGGTGCCGTCCGAGAGGCCCTACGGCTGCGTCGCGACCAGCTCGTGGCGCGGGAAACGGCTGCCCGTGACGGCGCCGCGTTCGTCCGGTTTCTCGAGGAAGAGATCTGGCCTCAGGTGTCTCTCGAAAACCGGGGCGTGCCGATCAGCAAGGCCGAGCGGGAAGAAATTCTCGGTTACGGGCCGGGTGGCGTGTGATCATCGACAGTTCTGCGATCATCGCCACGATCACCGGCGAATCGATGGCCAAGGTTCTCGGAGAGACGATCGGCTCTGCGCAGTCCTGCCGCATAGGAGCACCGACTCTGGTCGAGACGACTCTTGTCCTGGTGCACAAGGAAGGTCCGCGGGGGAAGGCTCTGTTGGCGGACTTCCTCCAACAGCGGCGGTTCGACGTGGTCTCCTTCGGTGACGCGCACTGGCGTTCGGCGCAGATGGCCTTCATGCGATTCGGCAAGGGGAGGCATCCGGCCGGGCTGAACTTCGGGGACTGCCTCACTTATGCCACCGCGTTCGTCGCCGGGGAGCCCTTGCTGTGCATCGGGGACGACTTCCCGCAGACCGACCTCGAACTGGTGAAGCTCGAGTCGTGAACATCGAAGCCGTCGTCGCCTATTGCCTCGGCAAGCCGGGTGCCGAGGAGACCTATCCCTTCGGCGATCATGTCCTGGTCGCGAAGGTCGGCGGCAAGGGTTTCGCCTTCGTCGGGCAGGACGAGCCCGGCAGCGTCGCCGTCAAGTGCGGGGCCACCCGCGACGAAGCCGCCGAGCTGCGGGCGCGCCACCCGGGTGCCGTGACGGTCATGGACTACCTCGGCCGCTACGGCTGGAACCGCGTCGAGCTCGGCGGTGGTGTGCCGGATGCCGAGCTCGAAGAGCTGATCGACGCGTCCTACGACTCCGTCGTCGCGAGGCTGCCGAAGGCGAAGCGGCCCTGACTCACTCCGGCGTGGGCGCGTTCTGGTCCGGTTGCAGCATCCCGAAGACATTGCCCTCGGTGTCCTTGCAGTACGCCAGCCACCCCACGCCCGGAACCGGGTTCTTCGGCAGGGCCAGGGTGCCGCCGGCGCGGTTGACCTCGCCGAGCACTTCGTCCAGGTCGGCGACGTCGATCGTGTTGACGAAGCCGTGGACCGGGGCGGTGGCCTCGGGCGCCGGGCCCTGGCGAGGGAGGAGGCCGCCGTCGATGCCGTCGCCTTCGCCGGTCGTGATCATCCAGTAGGGGACGTCGCCCCAGCGTTCGAACTTCCAGCCGAACACCGCCGTGTAGAACGCGACCGCGCGTTCGGGGTCACCCGCGTGGATCTCGAAGTGGACGGGACGAGGCATGCGTGCCTCCTCAGGCCGGGCCGTCAGGGGGTCGTGCGTCAGGTGCCGTGAGAGTACGCCCGGCCCGGGGAAAGTCACAGCCGCGGCGGCGCCTGAAGCGTCAAGTCCGCGTCGAAGTCCGGGAATCCCGCCGGGGCCGTCCGTGCCGCCGACGCCGAAGCGGGCGGCAACCCCGCCCAGCGCCGGACCGTCGCCGTGGCCGCGGCCGCGTCGGCCGGGGCCAGCTGGGCGATCTTCGACCCGTGGTTGCCGCCCTGGACGTAGTACCGGTACGCGTCGCGGCTGCCGAAACCCAGCTCGAACGGCTCCGCACCCCACGGGTCGTTCGAGCCGTACACGAACAGCAGCCGCGTGCCGCGGGACTTCACCCAGAAGTCGATGTCCGGCATCGCCGCGTAGTCGAACCGCGGCAGCCGGACCGACGAAGGCACGAACGTCTTCGGCTGGTCGGCGCCGGGGTAGCGCAGCAGGTCGCGGAGGTAGCCGTCGTACGCCTCGGGCGAGCCGAGCTGCACCGCCGCCTGGTAGTAGTACGGGATGTACGGCGCCAGGTCCTGGTCGGAGTAGGTGTTGAGGCTCTCCACCTGCTCGTACCAGGCGTAGACGTCCGCCGCGGGCGCACCCGGCGCCGGGACCGTCGCGCAGTCCGCTTGCGTCTGGTACTGCCAGAAGGCGAAGTACGAGTCGATCACCGAGATCTCGAGGGACTTGTCGGCCGACCCGACGATCGAGAACGTCAGTCCACGCTGCGCCGCGTCGGCCGCGGCGATCGCCCCCAGTTCGTCACGCCGCTTCAGTGCGTCGCGCTGGATCGCCTTCAGCGCGTCGCGGCACGCCGGATCGTTGCCCACGTGCGCGAGGAACCGGTTGTAGACGTCGAGCGGGTCGATGACGTCGTCGGGTGCCACGTACGGGATCGTCGCGTCGACGTCGTCGGGGAAGAAGCGCCGGAAGTACGTCGCAGTCATGCCGCCCTTGCTGCCGCCCGTGGCCAGCCACTTGCCCGGGTAGATCGCCTTGAACGCCTGGACCGCGCGGTGCTCGTCGGCCGCCGCCTGCCAGATCGTCAGCTGCTTCGCCCAGTTCTCCGGCTCGGGCCGTGACGGCGTGAAGTAGCGGTACTCCATCGAAAGCTGGTTGCCGTCGACGATCTGCGTCGGCTCCGAGCGGTTCGGTGCGCCGCTGACGTTGTAGCCGCTCGTGAAGGCGACCGTCGGGGCCGCGAAGTCGCGGTGCAGCAAGGTGAACCGCTGCTGGAACGTGCCCGCGCCGGGGTGCCGGTGGTCGGCGGGCTGCGTGTAGGTCAGCTTGAAGAACCGGAACCCGGCCGGCGCCGCGTCCTCCGAAACGATCGTCAGCCCCGGGATCCGCTGCAGCGCCGCCTTGATGTCGGGCGCCGCCGCGGCCGCCGGGGCGAGCCCGGCCAGCGCCAGCAGGACCGCGCCGGCGGTGAAAATTCTGCGCATCGAGCACCCTCCCGGCTCACGAACCCTCCGTGGGACCCTCACAGAACCGGCCGGAGCCGGCAATCGGCTGTCCGGGCGCAGAATCGGTCAGGATCCGACTTTCGGCGGGTGGCGCGGCACCCGGGGCGGCGTCTTCGGGCGTGCGCAGCCGCGGGCATTGTGCGAGTTGTCCGGGTTGTTCATCCCCCCGTACGGTCCGAATCCGTAGGCACCGGCATCCAGCGAGGGGTCCGCCATGAAGGTTTCCGACTGCCCGACCACCCAGGTCGAGATCCGCATCGTCGCGCCGCCGGCCGATGTCTGGTCGTGGCTGCTGGACGTCGACCTGCCGTCCCGGTTCTCCACCGAGTTCCAGGGCGGCGGCTGGGTCGAGGGCACCGAACCCGGCCTGGGCGCTCGGTTCCGCGGCCGCAACACCCACCCGGTCGCCGGGGAGTGGGAGACGGTCTCGACCGTGACCGGTTATGAGCCCGAGCGGCTGTTCGCGTGGGCCGTGATGGACGTGACGAACCCCGCCGCGTCGTGGCGCTTCGAGCTCGTCCCGGACGGCGACGGCACCATCCTCCGCCAGTGGGCCCAGATCGGCCCCGGCCCGTCCAACCTCACCACGATCATCGGCTCGATGCCCGAGCACGAAGAGGAAATCGTCGCGATGCGGCTCGGGGAGCTGCAGAGCAACATGCAGCGGACGGTCGAGGGCATCAAGGCGCTCGCCGAGAGCGGCGTGCGCGCGGTCTAGCCGAGCACTTCGTCCACATAGGACTTGACGGCGGCGAGCGCCGCGGGGGACCGCCACAGCCGCTCGACCTCGGGATCGTCGGAGTGGCGGTACTCGGCGATCCGCTCGTGGAAGGGCTGCCGGATCTGGGCCTTGGTGTGCGCGAACGGCTCGGCCGGCCGGTCGCCGAGCCGGGCCGCCACGACGATGGCGCGCTCGAGCACCTCCTCCGGCGGCACGAGCTCGTCGACCAGCCCGCGGGCGAGGGCCGCCTCGCCGCCCCACGTCTCGCCGGCGTAGGTGAGCGAGGGCAACCGGGCCGTCCCGTACGCGCAGCGCAGGATCTCCAGCGCCGCCAGCGGGAACGGCACCCCGACCAGCAGTTCGGTCACGCCGATGGTGCCGGGGCCGAGCACGCGGTGATCGCACGCGGCGGCGAGCACGGCGCCCCCGGCGATGGCGTGCCCGTTCAGCGCGGCGACCACCGGCCGCGGGAAGCCGAACACGGCCAGCAGGGCGTCCGAGAGCAGGGGCAGGAACTCCGACACGTACGCCGCGCCGCCGTCGTGGATCCGCTTGAGGTCGACGCCGGCGCAGAAGACCCGGCCGGTACCGGTGAGCACCACCGCCCGGGCCGAGCCGGCCTCGTCCAGCCGGAACACGAGTTCGCGGCACGAGTCCGTGTCGAGGGTGTTGCCGCCGCCGTGGTCGATCCGCAGCACGGCGACGTCCTGATGGCTTTCCAGCGTGATCGGCACGCGCCCGACCGTACCGGGTTCAGCTGGTGATGTCCTTCCGCGCGAACCGCCGCCCGGCGTACAGGAAGAACACCGTCCCGTAGATCGCCGCCGACAGCATGCCGCTCGCCAGGTTGGTCCAGTCGACGTCGGTCGAGATGAGGTCCATCCACGAGAACGCGTAGTGCGTCGGCAGGTAGTTGCGCAGGCCCTCCAGCGCGGTGATCTGGTCGAGGATCTGCGACAGGATCGCTGCCAGCACCGCGCCGCCAACCGCACCGAGCGGAGCGTCGGTCGACACGCTCAGCGCCAGCGCGAGCCCGGCCACCCAGGCCAGCTGCAGGATGATGTACACAGTGGACAGTGCGATGGCGAGCAGGCTGTCGCCGAAGGAAACCGCGTCGCCGGTCGGGCTGATCGCGTCGCCCGCGCCGTACCAGAGCACCCCGACCCCGAGCGAGACCAGCGGCAGCAGCACCAGCGCGGCCGCCGACAGCAGCCCCGACACGATCGCTTTCTGCCGCAGCACCCGCTGCCGCGGCACCGGGATGGCCAGCAGGTACTTCAGGCTCGACCACGACGCTTCGCTCGCGATGGTGTCGCCGAAGAACAGCGCCACGATCATCGGCAGCAGGAACGTGCCCGACACGAACAGCGCCAGCACCACGAAGTTCGGCGCGGACGCCGTGGCCAGATCGACGAACCCGCCGCTGCGCCGGTTCGGGCTCGACTGCCCGAGCTGGAACGCGATCACCAGGATGAACGGCAGGACCGCGACGAACCCGAGCAGGAACTGCGTGCGCCGCCGCTTGAGCTGGCGGCGCAGCTCGACGCCGAGCCGCAGCGTGCGCCGCGCGCGGTAACCCTCGACCGCGCCGTCCGGGCCGACACCGGCGTGCTCCTGCGACGCGAGGTCGCTCAGCTCGTCGAGCGCATGCGGATCGGTGTGCACACCCGAATCTGTGTTCATTTCGCCTCCGCGGGAGGAAGTACGTCGGCGGTCATGACTCATCTCCGACCAGTTGCAGGAACGCGTCTTCCAGCCGGCGCCGGGGCCCGGCCTGCTCCACCGCGACGCCGGCGCGGACCAGTGCGGCCACGCCTTCGCCGCGCGGCAGTTCGCCGAGGTTCGCGTGCACGAGCTCGCCCTCGACGTCGACGTCGGTGACCCCGCTGAGCGCCTTGAGCGCCGCCGCGGCCGCCGCCGGGTCGTCGACCCGGAACGTCGCCTCGCCGCCGGCCGCGGCCAGCTCGCCGACCTCACCCGCGGCCACCAGCGAGCCGCGGTGCATGACCACGACGTGCGTGCAGGTCTGCTCGACCTCGGCCAGCAGGTGGCTGGACACCACCACGGTGCGGCCGGTCGCGGCGTACCGCTTCAGCACCTCGCGCATCTGGTGGATCTGGGGCGGGTCGAGCCCGTTGGTCGGTTCGTCGAGCACCATCAGCTCCGGCAGGCCGAGCATCGCCTGCGCGATCGCCAGCCGCTGCCGCATGCCCTGGCTGTAGGTCCGCACGCGGCGCTCGACCGCGGTGCCGAGGCCGGCGATCTCCAGCGCCTCCGCGAAGTGCGCCTTCTCCGGCGGACGTCCGGTGCTCGCCCAGTACAGCTCGAGGTTCTCCCGCCCGGACAGGTGCGGCAGGAAACCGGAACCCTCCACGAACGAGCCGATGCGCGAGAGCACCGGAGCGCCCGCGGCGATCTTGTGCCCGAAGACCCGGATGTGGCCCTTCGTCGGCGTGATCAGGCCCATCAGCATCCGCAGCGTCGTCGTCTTGCCCGCGCCGTTCGGCCCGAGCAGGCCGAGCACCTGGCCGGGCTCGACGCGGAACGACAGGTCCTTCACCGCGACGAACCCGCCCGGGTACTCCTTGCGCAGCCCCTCGATGACCAGCGGCGTCGTCGCGAGCTCCGGGTCGACGTCGGCGGCCCGGCGGCGGCGCAGCGCCGCGAAGAGCACCACGGCGAGGCCGATGGCCAGCGTCACGCCGATGCCGACGAGCTGGCCGGCCGGAGCCGGGGAACCGACCGACGTCCCGGCCACGACCGGCACGGCCAGTGCGGTGCCGCCGGCGAGCCCGATGCGGAACACCGCGGGCGCGACCGGGGCGGCGAACGCCTGGTCGGTGGTGCCGACGACGAGCCGGAGCGAGTGGCCTGCCTCGATCGGCCGCACGACGCCGGGCAGCGTCACGGTGACCTCGACCGGGGTGCCGTCGGCGGGCAGGCCGGTCACCCGGAACGGCGCGATGGCGTTCGCCGGCAGTACCCGCGAGCCGTCCTGCCCGACGTCGTAGAGCTTCGCGAACAGCACCGCGTCCGGCTGCGGGTGCGCCGGGTCCGCAGCGACCTGCAGCCGCACCGTCGAGGCGCCGCTGACGACGATCTGCCCGTCCACCGGGGCCGTGGTGAACTGCGCGGCCTGGCCGGGCGGGTCGTTGCTGAACAGCGCGCCGAGCCGCGCCGTGCTGCTCGCGAGGCCGTTGAGCCCGGGGATCCCGCTCACCGCCGACGGGTTCGCCCCGGCCGGGCGCACCACCGGCTGGGCGGGCCCGGTCAGCGTCAGCGGCCGCCGCTCGGTGGCCGGGCCGGTCAGCCCGGGGTACGCCGGCGCGTTGACCGTGCGGACCGACGGCGTTCCGTTGGCGCGCAAGGTGCCCTGGACGTCGTAGCTGAAGCCGGTGCCCGGGTCGCCGCCGTCCAGCGCCGTCTTCAGGAAGTCGGCGATCTTGGCCCGCAGCTGCGGGCCGGGCCTGCCGCCGTCGTGGCCGCCGGTGTACCAGATCGTCTTGACCTTGCCGCCCGCCGCGGTGATCTGGCGGGCGTTCGCGTCGGACTGGTCGAGGCCGAACAGCGTGTCGCTCTCGCCCTGCACCAGCAGCGTCGGCACGGTGATCTTGCTCGTCACGGACGCGGGGGAGACACGCCGCAGCAGGTCGACGCTCGCCTGGCTCGCCTGCCCGGTGGTGCCG
>NZ_JBEZYB010000072.1:0-39879 GCF_040638285.1 Amycolatopsis sp. NPDC026612 | reverse complement strand
ACGGGCGGGGCGAGCACGTACTCCGTGACGCTGCCGGAGTCGCTGTAACCCGAATTACCACTCACGACCAGCCGCGGCAGACCTCAGAAGTCCTGCGCGATGATCTTCTCGATGTTGCGTTCGGCCAGCGCCGTGATGGTGACGAACGGGTTGACGCTGGTGTTGCCCGGGATCAGGGACCCGTCGATCGCGTACAGGCCCTGGTAACCGGCCAGCCTGCCGTAGTTGTCGGTCGCCTTGCCGAGCACCGCGCCGCCGAGCGGGTGGTAGGTGAGGTGGTCACCCCAGGTCTTGTACGTGCCGAAGAGGTCGGTCCGGTAGATCGTGCCCTCGGTCGCGTTGATCTTGTCGAAGATGGTCTTCGCCATGTCGATGCCCGGCTGCTTCCACGCCGTCTGCCAGTTCAGGTCCACCGCGCGCGTCGTGGGGTTCCAGGTGAACTGCGCGCGGTTCGGGTTCTTCGTGATCGACAGGTAGAACGACGCCCACGTCTCGATCCCGGTCGGCAGCGGCGCGACCTCCGCGAACGCGCCGCCCGCGGCCCAGTTGTCGATGCCGCCGCACGGGATGGTCGACTGGGAGGCCCCGGTCGGGTCCCAGATCTGGTTGGCGCGCCCGACCATCACGTTCCCGTTGTCGCCCCAGCCCTTCCCGACCTCGCCGTTGAGGTTCGGCAGCGCGCCGGTCGCCTTCAGCTTCACCAGCAGCTTGCTCGTGCCGACGCTGCCCGCGGCGAAGAACACCTTGTCCGCCGTGACAGTTTTGATCGCGGACACCGCGCCGGCGGTGGTGAGCTGCTCGATGGTCACGAGGTAGCCGCCGCCGGACGCCGGCACCACCTGCGTCACGCGGTGCAGCGGCGAGATGGTCACCCGGCCGGTCGCGGCGATCTTCGGCAGGTAGGTCTTCTGCAGCGACTTCTTGCCGTAGTTGTTGCCGAACAGGATTTCCCCGGCGAGCGCCGACTTCGTGGCGGTGCCCGCCGCCTCCCGTTCCATGTAGTCCCAGTCGTACACGTCCGGCACGAACACGAACGGGAAACCGGACCGCTGGGCCTGTTTCCGGCCGACGCGGGCGAACTGGTACCAGTCGGTGGTCTCGAACCAGGCCGGGCGGATGGCGGCGACCCCGAGCCCGGTGTTGGCGCGCGGGTAGTAGACGTCGTACATCTCGTTCGCGTCGACCGTGGGCAGGATCGCGCCGAAGTTCTCCCGCTTCGGTGTGACGGCCATGCCGCCGTTGACGAGCGAGCCGCCGCCGACGCCGCGGCCCTGGTACACGGTGATCCCGCTGAACTCCTCGGCGTCGAGGATGCCCGTGTAGCTCGGGATGTCCTTGTCGATGGGGAACCCGAGGAAGTTGGACAACGGCTGCTTCGTCCGGGTGCGCAACCAGAACGACCGCTGGTCCGGGTTGGGCGTGGTGCAGAAGATCTTGCCGTCCGCGCCCGGGGTGTCCCAGGCCATGCCCATCTCGATCATCTGCACGTCGACGCCGGCCTGGGCGAGCCGGAGCGCGGCGACCGAGCCGCCGTAACCGGAGCCGATCACCAGCGCGGGCACGCGGGCGCCGTCGGCGACAGCGGCCTGCCGCGGCGACGCGGCCGTGGCCCGCCCGGCCAGCGCGGCGCTCGCCAATATAGAACCAGTTCCAGCAATGAAGAGACGACGGGACACGGAGCCAGAAGTTGTTCTCCACACGGGTTCGTCACTCATGTGTTGTTCCTCACCGTTGAGGTATTTTAGAACAAGTTATAGCTGCGTGGTGCAGACAAGTCGACATGTACTGACGAGTAACCTGGCGGGGTTGCGGGGCAGTGCCGCTGAATGGGCCATGATGGCTGACTGTGGAGTCCACCCGAGTGGACCGCTGGCTCTGGGCGGTCCGGCTGACGAAGACCCGCCCCGACGCGGCGGCGGCCTGCCGCGGCGGCCACGTGCGCGTCAACGACAAACCGGCCAAGCCGGCGACCACGGTCGTCCCGGGCGACGAAGTGCGCTACCGCGTCGGCGGGACGACGAAGGTCCTCGACGTGGTCCGGGTGATCCAGAAGCGCGTGGGCGCCCCGGACGCGGCGACGTGCTACGTGGACCGGACCCCGAAGCCGCCTCCCGAAGCGGCGATCCCGGTCGCCCGCCGTGACCGCGGCGCGGGCCGGCCGACCAAAAGGGAGCGTCGCGTGCTGGACGCGTTCCGGTCCTCGCCGGAGCCTTAGAGCGTGTCTCACTTGGATCTTGGCGAAGGTGCGGGCAAGATCATGGCGTGATGGACGGGTTGTCGCGGCGGCTGGTGCCTGATGAGTTGTGGGCGCTGGTCGAGCCGCTCATTCCACCGGGCAAGACGCGTCCACAAGGTGGTGGAATGTCACGAGTGGACGACCGGGCGGTGTTCACTGCGATCGTGTTTGTCCTGACCAGCGGGTGTGCCTGGCGTCATCTTCCGCCCAGCTTCGGGGTCACCGTACCGACGGCGCATCGCTGGTTCACGGAGTGGACCGAGGCCGGGTTGTGGCGACAACTGCACCAGGCGGTGCTGGACGAACTGGGTGGCAAGGGCATGATCGACTGGTCGCGCGCGGTCCTGGACGGGGCATCCGTCAGGGCAAAAAGGGGGGCGGACTGACCGGTCCGAGCCCGGTCGATCGCGGCAAACCCGGTTCGAAGATCCACGTTCTGTCCGACCGGGCCGGCCTGCCTTTGACCGTCGGTATCTCTGCGGCCAACACTCACGACAGCCATGCACTCAAGCCCTTGGTCAACGCGATTCCGGCGATCCGGTCCCGCCGCGGACCCCGGCGCCGGAATCCGGTCAAGCTGCACGCGGACAAGGCCTACGACATTCCCGCTCTGCGCGCCTGGCTCCGCCGGCGCGGGATCATCCCGCGCATCGCCCGCAAAGGCATTGAATCCGGTGACAAACTCGGCCGCCACCGGTGGGTCATCGAACGGACGATCGCCTGGCTGACCGGATACCGGCGCCTGACCGTCCGCTACGAACGCAAACCCAGCAACTTCCTGGCCTTCCTCACCCTCGGAGCCGCCATCACCTGCTACAAGAAACTCGCCAAATGAGACATGCTCTTAGGCCTTCAGGCCGTCCAGCACCACGGACAGCAGGTGCCGCGTGCGCGCTTCCCGATCGGCACCGAAGTCGGTGCGCCACAGGAACCCGACCAGCTGCAGGACGTCCTCGGCGTCGACGTCCGCGCGCAGCGTGCCCGCGGCCTTCCCCGCGTCCAGCAGCAGCGTGATGGCCTTGACCACCGGCTCGTAGTACTCACCGGAGAGATCCGCGCGCGTGGCCGCTTCGACCGCCTGGGCCACGCCGTGCTTGATGCGGCCGTAGGCCGCCAGTCGCTCGAACCACCGCCGGAGCGCCTCCTCCGGCGCGTGCTCGCCGAGCAGCACCGGCACCGCGTCGATGAGTTCGTCGAGGTCGTGGCGGTACACCGCGATCAGGAGCGCTTCCCGGCTGGGGAAGTGCCGGTAGAGCGTGCCCTGGCCGACCCCGGCCGCCTTCGCGATCGACTGCAGTGAGGCGGCGCTCGACGCCTTGAGCGCCGCCCGCGCGACCTCCAGGATGCGCTCGCGGTTCTGCTCGGCGTCGGCTCGCATCGGCGTCACCAGCCCACCCTAGCCAACCGGACAGCTGTCCGCTACCGTCCAAACGGACAGGTGTCCACTTAGTCGAGGAGTGTCATGATCGAGGACAAGGTCGTCGTGATCACCGGAGCGAGCAGCGGGATCGGCGCGGCGACCGCCACCCTGCTCGCCGAACGCGGTGCCAAGGTCGTGCTGGGCGCGCGGCGCAAGGACCGGCTGGACGCGCTGGCGGAGCGGCTGGGCGCCGTCAGCCTGCCGACGGACGTCCGGCGCCCCGGCGACGTCGCCGCGCTGGTCCGGCTGGCCCGCGAAACGCACGGCAAGCTGGACGTCCTCGTCGGCAACGCCGGAGTCGGGCCGATCTCCCCGCTCGACTCCCTGCGCGTCGACGACTGGGACGCGATGATCGACGTCAACATCAAGGGCGTGCTGCACGGCATCGCGGCGGCCCTGCCGGTGTTCCGCGAACAGGGGTTCGGCCAGTTCGTGCACACGGCGTCGACGGCGGCGTACCGCACGGTGCCGACGATGGCGGTGTACGCGGCCACGAAGACGGCCGTCCGCACGATCTCCGAAGGCCTGCGCCAGGAGGCGGGCCCGGGCCTGCGCGTCTCGCTCGTCTCCCCCGGCATGATCGCGACCGACTTCATCGACGGCATCCCCGAGCCGGACGTCCGGGCCCGGCTCGGCGAGACCCGCGACGCCGTCGCCATCCCGCCGGAGGCGATCGCCCGCGCGATCGCGTTCGCCATCGAACAACCGGCGGACGTCGACGTCAACGAGATCGTGGTCCGGCCGACCGCGCAGGACTAGGTCATTTCGCCCGTCGACCATGGGATCGTCACCCCATTCGCCCCCCGCCCGGAAATAGCCGGGAATCCCTGCGGGGCGGGTGGGTCGTCGCGGAATGCGGGTAGTTCCTCCGCACGGAGGGAAGCCATGACGACCAGCACCACCCCGGACCACCTGCTGGCCGCGGCCCGGCCGCTGGTGGTGCGCTACTGCCGCGCCCGCCTGGACGCCGACGCGGCGGACGACGTCACCCAGGACGTCTGCGTGGCCCTGATCAAGGCCCTGCCGCGGCGGCCACCGGAGCGGCCGTTCCCGGACTTCGTGTGCGGCATCGCCCGCAACCAGGTCACGGCGGCGCGCAAGGCCGCCGCCCGGCAGCGGGCCGAGCCGATGGCCGAACTGCCGGACGAAGCCGACTCGTCGCTGGGCCCCGAGCACCACGCCTTGCGGCGCGAGCTGCGCGAACGGATGACCAAGGTGCTGCGGGTGCTGTCGCGGAAGCAGCGGGAGATCGTCGTGCTGCGCGTGGTCGTCGGCCTGTCGGCGGAGGAAACGGCGGCCGCGGTGGGCTCGACACCGGGGGCGGTCCGCGTGGCCCAGCACCGGGCGCTCGGCCGGCTGCGCCAGGTGCTGACGAACTGATCGGCGACGTCACCCCGCTAGGCTGGGCGGGTGAGTGAAAGCGGAAGCTACGAAGGACGCGATATCGGTGCCGGCGTCTCGGTCATCCGGGAAAGCACGGACACCGTCGGCTCGGGACCGCGGCTGCACCAGCACCCCTACACCGAAACGCTCGTCATCCTCCGCGGGCGGGCCCGGTTCACCGTCGGCGGCGAGGAGCGCGACGGCGGGGCCGGGGACGTGGTCGTCGTCCCGGCCGGCACGCCGCACAAGTTCGCCGTGCTCGGCCCCGGCGTCTACGAGGCCGTGCACATCCACGAAAGCGACCACTTCATCACCGAATGGCTGGAGTGATCTTCAGAGCCCGCGGTCGCCGATCATGGCGCGCAGCTTGGTCAGCGCGCGGAACTGCGTGATGCGGACGTTGCCCGCCGAGATGCCCAGCGCCTCCGCCACCTCGTTCGCCGACAGGCCGGCGACGATCCGCAGCGCCAGGATGTCCTGGTGCAGTGGCGGCAGGGCCGCCATCAGGCGGCCCAGCTGGGCACCGAGGTCCAGTTCGAGGACGTGGTTCTCCGGCTCGTTGCCGCCCAGCGGCCGGTCCGGCAGCTCCGGCACCGGCTTCGACCGGTCCCGCGCCACCGAGCGGAACGCGTCGGCGACCTTGTTCGCCGCGATGGCGCGCACGAGGTACAGGAACGAGCCGCCGCGGTCCTGGTAGTTCGGCAGCACCTTCAGCACCGCCAGGCACACCTCCTGGGCGACGTCGTCGGCCGAGAAGTAGGACAGGTCCCGCCCGCCGATCCGCGCCCGGCAGTACCGCACGACCGTCGGCTTGATGACCCGCAGCAGCGCCTGAACCGCGTCCGGGTCGCCTCCGCGCGCCGCCGCCACCATCGGGTCGAGCCGCTCCTTCGCCAGTGCGCCCTCCGGCCTCGGCGAATCCTCCAGCACGGTGTAGCCGTCGACGGCCGCCGCCACCACCGGCGCCGCCTCCGAAATCATGGTCTCCACGGGCCCTCCTCGTGTCCGTCGCCGGAGCCGGAGTCCGTCCACAGCGGACACTTTGGTGCCTGGACGGTTCCGGTCCGACATCTGGAGTAATCGAGGCGCTGACCAGCAACGTTGCACGGTTGCGGTGGTTGTCCAGCTATTGTCCGTTAACCATTCACGACCCGGCCGGAACGGCCGCCGGGCACCGGCGGGGCACCGGACAAATCCTGGACAAATCACGCCCAGCGGATTCCGTACGCGAAGCCCGGCGCGAGGTTCCGAAACCGGACGTGCACCTCGCCCGCGTCGTCGGCCGCCAGCGCGGCACCGGTTCGCGACCAGCTGTCCGCGCCACCCGGGAAAACCTTTTCCAGCCGCGTGATCCGCTCCGGAACGCGATCACCGAACCGGACGTGCAGATCGAAATGGTCGCACGGGTGCCGCGGCACGCAGACGTAACGCGGTTCTCGGAGGTTCGTCCGGAATCGCAGGCCGACGTCGTGCCGTCCGCCGCGCCGCAACGGCTCCGGCAGCCGCAATGCCAGCCCGATCCGGTCACTCGATTCCATCACCGGGCCGGCGAGCACACCGCCGTGGAACACGTCGACAACGAGATCGGACACCCGCACCGAATCGTCGGATTCGCCGGTGACCGGCAGCGTCAACGCCAGGTCGAGCACGGCGATTTCGTCGGCGTCGGCGACCACCCGCCGGAATTCGAACGCCTCCGCCACCGGCTGGTCGAGGGCCAGCGTGACGCGCAGTTCTTCGGTGTGCCAGCTGCGGCTCGGATAGCGCCGGGACGCCGGCTCGGCCGCCGCGACGGCCAGTGCGGCGACCTGCTCGATTCCCTCGTCGATCCGCCGCCGGACCGTCCGGTCGTCGCGGTCGAGCGTGATCGCCGCCCAGCGCACCCGTTCCTGGTAGAACGGTTTCCGCGCCCGCTCGTCCAGTGCGAATGCGGCGAGCAAGGCGATCTTCAGATCGTCGGGCAGCGACTCGACCAGTGGCCGCAATCGATCGGTCAGCTTACGCCGCATCTCCACGGTTCCGTCGTCTTCCAGAATGCCGCAAGTGGAGCGCAATGCGGGGCCCACCCGATCCGCGAGCGGTGTCGTGAAAATTGCCCTCCCTTTGCGAAGGGCCTTGAGGTCACCGACCACGTCCGCCGCACTGAGGCTCACCGTTCTCCTCCCCTTCCCACGCACGGACGTCCAATGTTCGCCAGCGCCACGGCCGATGTCCAGTCGATCACGGTCCGGCAAACGGATCGTTATCCCGCGGTTTCCTTTCCCGCTGCCGCCGGAAACCGGAAACTCCATGCCTGCCCGGTATTGCGGCCACCCGATTGCGCGCCGGAAAACCGCGCGGCCGCGGCCGTCGAAGGTGTCGAAATGACGAACCCGCGTTCGCCGTTGGTCCGCGCTTTCCGGGCGGGCACGCGCTCCACCCCGCCGGGTGAACGTGACCGAGCCGTGGCCCTCGCGCCGGTTGGCACCAGCCCGGCGCGGGTACTTGCCGATCATGAGCCCGAGGATGTGGCGCCTGCTGATTTCGGGATCGCTGCGGCTGTTCCTGATCAGCGCCGTGCCGGCCGCCGCGCACCTGTCCGTGCTCGCCGGACTGGCGGCGACGGTGATCGCGTTCGTCGTGCCGGCGCCGCGGAGCAGGCACGAACCCGGCGGTCCCCGCTAGGGCAGTGACCAGCGAGGTCCACCGGTGCGGTGCGCTTGTGGTTGATCACCCCCGGTGTACTGTTTGCCGGTCCGACCGGCGTGCGTGATCGCGTGAGGTGCCATGACAGTGCGGCGGTACCCCGTGGCGATCGTGCTCGTCTTCGTCGCGGCAGCACTGATCGTGGTCAACGGGTTCGCTTTCTGGGGCGACACGTTCGCCCTGTGGATCGACGACGCCATGCAGCTCAGCGCCGGTCTCGCCGCGGTCGTCTGCGGCGTCGTCGTCGCGCGCCGGGTCCGCGAGCACCAACGGTGGTGGCGGGCGCTGGTCGCGCTCGGCATGACCGGCTGGTCGCTCGGGCAGTGCGTCTGGTCCTGGTACCAGCTGATCGACGGCCGCGGGCTGCCCTCGCCGTCCCTGGCCGACCTCGGATACCTGAGCTTCCCGGTGTTCGCGCTCGCCGCCCTCTTCGTCCTCGCGCAGGCGCGGTCCCGGCCGGAGCGCGAACGCTGGCAGCCGGCCCAGTGGTTCGGCGTCGCAGTGGTGCTCGACGGGCTCGTCGTCACCGGCTCGCTGTTCATCCTCACCTGGACCGCGGCGCTCGGGCAGGTGGTCCGGGCCACCGGCCCGGACGCGCTGACCTGGGCCGTCGCCATCGCCTACCCGCTGTCGGACCTGGTGGTCGTGGTCGTCGCCGTGCTGCTGGTCGTCTTCGACCGGGTGGACCGCCCATACCGCGCCAACCTGCTGCTGGCCGCCGTGGGGATCGTGGCGCTGGCCTGCTCGGACAGCGTGTTCGCCTACCTGGTCAGCATCGGCGCGGAAAGCATGAAGCCGTGGTCGGACGCGGGGTTCGTGCTCGGCCCGCTGTTCATCGCCTTCGCCCTGCTGGTCACCCCGAACACGCGGCGGCGCGAGGACGCCGGCCAGCCGGTCGGCGTCGACTGGTGGCAGGTGGCGCTGCCGTACCTGCCGGTCACCGCGGTCGCGCTGCTGATCACCGTGCAGGTCGTGGCCGGCGCCGGTCCGGACGCCGTCGAGGTGTACGTCGGCGTGCTCGTGGTGTTCCTGGTGCTCGCCCGGCAGCTGCTTTCCCTGCTGGACAACCGGTTGCTGCTGCGCCGGGTGTACGAAGGCCAGCAGCAGCTGACCCACCAGGCCTACCACGACCCGCTGACCGGGCTGGCCAACCGCGCGCTGTTCGCCGACCGGCTGGACCGGGCCGTGGAGCAGGGCGGCGGCGAAGACGGGCACCGGCCGCTCGTGCTGATCTTCGTCGACCTGGACGACTTCAAGGACGTCAACGACCGGTTCGGGCACGCGGGCGGGGACGTCCTGCTGCACGCGGTCGCCCAGCGCCTGCTGAGCTGCGTGCGCGCGGGCGACACCGTCGCGCGGCTGGGCGGTGACGAGTTCGCGATCCTCCTGGAGGGTGAACTGGACGCCCCGCAGGCCGTCGCCGACCGGATCCAGAGTGCGCTGCGGCGGCCGTTCGCGGTGCACGGCACGCTGGTGCCGGTGCGCGCGAGCATGGGACTGGTGGTGCCGGACCCGGCCGAACCGCTGGTCACCTCGGACGTGCTGCTGGGCCGCGCGGACACGTCGATGTACGCCGGCAAGCGGCTCGGCAAGGACACCACCGTCGTGTACCACCCGTCACCGGACCGGGTGCCCGACTTCCCGTCGGCGCTGCGCCACGCGGACGGCGGCCTCCCGGAAGGCTTCGCCCTGGTGTTCCAGCCGATCGTCCGGCTGGCCGACGAGACGCCGGTGGCGGTGGAGGCGCTGGCCCGGTGGACCACGCGGGACGGCACCGCGGTGTCGCCCGAGACGTTCGTCCGCGCCGCCGAAGGCGCCGGCCTCGGCGCCGAACTGGACGCGCTGGTGCTGGACCTGGCCTGCCGCGAAATCACCGCGGCCGGGCTGGACCTCACGGTGCACGTCAACGTGTGCGCGAGCCGGCTCGGCGCCGACGCGCTCGAGGAGAGCGTCGCCGCGAGCCTCGCGCGGTACGGGCTGCCGGCGGACCGGCTGGTCGTGGAGATCACCGAGACCGTGCCGGTGCCGGACCTGGCGGCGGGCGCCGCGGCGATCCGGCGGCTGCAGGACCTCGGCGTCCGGGTGGCGCTCGACGACTTCGGCGCCGGGTACAGCTCGCTGACCGTCCTGCACGCGCTGCCGGTCGACCTGATCAAACTGGACCGCGCGCTGACCACCGGCGTCCGGCCGGACCGCGACGCGGCGCTGTGCCGGTCGCTGGTCGGGCTGTGCGCCGACCTCGAGGTGGACGTGGTCGCCGAAGGCATCGAGACGGCCGAGCAGGCCGAACTGGTCATCCGGGCGGGCTGCCCGACGGCCCAGGGCTACCGGTTCGGCCACCCGGCCCCGCTGGCCGCGCTGCGGTTGTCGACCCTCTCGGCCGGCTAGCCGCGGAGGACTCACCCGGGACGTCCGAGGGTCCCGGATGAGCCAGTCCCGGATGAGTCCTTCGCGACGTTCGAAGCCGCGGTCAGCCCGCCTGCACGCCCGGCGGCAGCACTCCGAAGATCGTCGCGGTCGAGCCCGCGCCGTGGCGGTTGATCGGGCCGCCCACGAGCACCCAGGCGCCGGTCGTGGGCAGCGCCGCGAGGTTCGCCAGGATCTCCAGGCTGATCCGGTGCCGCCGGTAGACCAGCTTGGACACCGTGTAGGTCTCGTCGGTGCCGACGTCGGGGCTGAACGTGTCGGTGCCGGTGCCGCCACGGCGGCCCAGCCGTCCGGTGTCGATCAGCCACCGCACGGCGGGGATCGAGAACCCCGGCTGGTGCAGCACGCCGTCCGCGTCGGTGTTCGGGTAGGCGGGGGTCCCCCACTTGGCGTCCCAGCCGGTCCAGAGCACGACGACGGACTCGTCCGGGATCCGGCCGTGGCGCTTCTCCCACGCCTTGAGGTCGTCGACGGTGACGGCGTAGTCCGGGTTCGCCGCGGCCTTCGCCCGCACGTCGATCTTCACGGCGGGCCGGAACAGGTCCGCCGGATCCATGTCGTCGGCGAGCGGTTCGCCCGTGTTGAAGTGCCCGGGCGCGCCCCAGTGCGTCCCGGTGTGCTCGCCTTCGCGGACGAACTGCAGGTAGTAGCCGTCCGCGGGGATGGTGGCGATGGTTTCCAGCTCGAAGGGCGGGTCACCGGGGAAGACGTTGGTCGTCGCGGGGTCGTTGACGTGCGACAGGTTGACCAGGTCGAGCTGGTCGAGCCGCACCGGCGGGGCCACCGGCGCGGCCTGCGCCGTCCGCCCGGACAGCGCGGCGCCGAACACCCCGGCGAGCCCCGCGGCCAGCACCCTGCGTCTCATCGGCATGAGGGATCACCTTTCACCGTGCGGGCCGCCGCCAAACGCGGTGCCCTGCACGGTGATATCACCCGGACTGGGCACCGCCAAGGAGTTGCGCGAAGATGGTGGCGTGGACGATGACATCGAAGACAACGCGGACAACGGCATCCTCGACCCCGAGGACACTTTGGACGACCGCGACGAACTGGCGGAGGGTTATTCACCGCCGGAACGGGCCCAGGCGACCGAAGGCTGGGGCACCACCGCGCACGAGACGGCGGAGGGCGAGAGCTGGGCGGGCCGGCTCGCCCGCGAGACCCCCGACCTGGCCGACGACGCCGACGACGACGGTCTGGGCGACAGCGAGGACACCGACGGCGAACTGCGCGACGACGAGGTCGGCGACGCCCGCGCGGGCCGGCTGGTCGCTTCGGACGAAGGCTTCGGCGAAGACACCGACGAAGAGCTGTACGCGTCGGACGCCGGCATCGACGGCGGCGCGGCTTCCGCGGAAGAAGCGGCCGTCCACGTGATCGACCCCTCCCGACGCTGGTGAGGTGACCGGACGGCGGCCGGTGGAGATCCGCCGACGGCGTCAGGCGGACGCCACGCCGTCGTACTCGCGGACCGCGTCCAGGTACTCCGCGATCGCGTCGCGGTTGCGCAGCAGGCATTCCGCTCGCCGGGTCATGCGGTCGCGCTCCGCCTCCAGGGTGGCGATCATCTCCGGGGTCGCGTCGGGGAAGTAGATCGCGCGGGGCTGGTCGAGGCACGGCAGGATCTGCTTGATGATCCGGGTGGGCAGCCCGGCGTCGAGCAGCCCGCGGACCTGCAGCACCCGGTCGACCGACGCCTCGGCGTAGTCGCGGTAGCCGTTCGGGCCGCGAGCGGCGACGATCAGGCCCTGCTCCTCGTAGTAGCGGAGCAGCCGGCGGGACGTGCCGGTGCGCTCCGCGAGCTCGCCGATCCGCATGTGCGCCACCTCACGTTCGCCGGAGTGGACCTTCACATCTATGTGAGGGTTCGAGCATAGCGGGATGACGAGCCTCAGCACCCGCACGCTGCCCTTGCCCGCCCTCCTCGCGCTGACCACCGCCGCGTTCGTCACCGTGCTCACCGAGGCCCTGCCCGCCGGCGTGCTGCCCGGGATGAGCGCCGGTCTCGGCGTCGGCGCAGCAGCGGCGGGCCAGGCCGTGACGATCTACGCGCTCGGCACCGCCCTCACCGCGATCCCGCTCGCCGCCGCCACCGCGGCCTGGTCCCGCAAACGGTTGCTGCTCACCGGGGTCGCCGGGTTCGCCGTCGCCAACACCGTCACCGCGCTGTCGGCGGACTACGTGCTGACCATGGCCGCGCGGTTCGCCGCCGGGGTGGCGGCGGGCGTCGTCTGGGCGCTGCTGGCGGGCTACGCGCGGCGCCTGGCGCCGGCGCACCTGCAGGGCAAGGCCATCGCCGTCGTGATGGCGGGCATCCCGCTGGCCCTGTCGCTGGGGATCCCGGCCGGGACGTTCCTCGGCGGCCTGCTCGGCTGGCGCTCGGCCTTCGGCGTCATGTCCGCGATCGCGGTCGTCCTGCTCGGGTGGATCGCCGCGGCGGTCCCGGACCAGCCAGGACGGACGAGTGGCCGGACGCCGGTCCTGCGGACGCTCACCCTCCCCGGAGTCGTTCCCGTCCTCGCCGTGACGCTCGTGTTCGTGCTGGCGCACACCGTGCTCTACACCTACGTCGCCCCCTTCCTCAGCCATGCCGGGATGGGCGGCGCGGTGGACGTCGTCCTGCTCGTGTTCGGCATCGCGTCGATGGCGGGCATCGGGGTCGTCGGCGCCCGGATCGACCGCGCGCTGCGGACGTTGATGGTGCTCGGGACGATCCTGGTCGCGGTGGCCGCGGCGCTCCTGGCGGCGTTCGCGGGCAGCCCGGCGCTGGTCTACGTCGCCGTGGCGCTCTGGGGACTCGGCTGGGGCGGCGTCCCGACACTGCTCCAGACGGCGGCTGCCCACGCCGGTGGCGAAGCGGCGGACAACGCGCAGGCCGTGCTCGTCACGCTGTGGAACGCCGCGATGGCCGCGGGCGGGGTGGCCGGCGGGGTCCTGCTCGACGCGGCCGGGCCGGCGTCGCTCCCGTGGACGCTGCTCGCGCTCCTGCTGCCGGTGCTCGCCGTGGTGCTCGGCGCGCGGCGGCACGGGTTTCCCCCGGCGGCCGGGCACCGTCCGTGACGGTCCGATGTGGACGAAGAGCCCGGACGCGCTCGCGCCCGGGCCCTCCAGCTCTGTTTCTCAGCAGCGGCCCGCGATGGCCCGCACCAGTTCCGCGTTCGCGGTGTCACCGGACAGCTCCCAGGCGAACACGCCGCCGAGCCCCTGCGACTTCGCGTAGCCGGCCTTGGCCGACGCCGTCTCGGGGGTGTCGTAGCTCCACCACTGCGAGCCGCACTTCGCGTACGCCGTGCCCGCGACCCGGCCGTTGGCGGGGCACTTGGTCTTCAGGACCTTGTAGTCGTCGACGCCCGCTTCGTAGGTGCCCGGCGCGGGGCCGGTCGCCGTGCCGCCGGGCTGCTTCTGCGTCACGCCGTCCCAGCCGCGACCGTAGAAACCCAAGCCCAGCAACATCTTCGCCGACGGAACCCCTTGCTGGCGCAGCTTCTGGATCGCCGCGTCGGCGTAGTAGCCGGCGGTCGGAAGGCCCGGGTAGGCGCGCAGCGGCGAGTGCGGCGCGGTGGGGCCGGCCGGGCTGGCGCCGGCGACGAAGTAGTCGTAGGTCATCACGTTGTACCAGTCGAGGTACCGGCTCGCGGCACCGTACTCGGTGGCGTCGATCTTGCCGCCCCGCGAGCCGTCCGCGGTGATCGCGGCGGTGATCAGCTGCCGGTGCCCGAACTTCGCGCGCAGCGCCTTGACCAGCTCCGTGAACGCCTTCGGCCCGCTGGTGTCGCAGGTGTTGCCGCAGGCGTTCGGGTACTCCCAGTCGATGTCGATGCCGTCGAAGACACCCGCCCACCGCGGGTCGTTCACCAGGTTGTAGCAGGATTCGGCGAACGCGGCCGGGTTCTTCGCCGCCTCGGTGAACCCGGCCGACCAGGTCCAGCCGCCGAAGGACCAGAGGACCTTGAGCTTCGGGTGCAGCTTCTTGAGTTCGAGCAGCTGGTTGAAGCTGCCGTGCAGCGCCCCGGCTTCGGCGCTGTCGGCCTGGCCGCTGACGCTCGTGGCGGCGTCGTAGGGCATGTCGTGATCGGCCCACGGGTCGCCGACCGCGCAGCCGCCACCCGTGACGTTGCCGAACGCGTAGTTGATGTGGGTCAGCCGCGCGGCCGACCCGGACGTCTCGATGTCCTTGACGTGGTAGCCGCGGGCGTAGACGTCCCAGTCGGCGAAGTAGGCCATCACCTTGCTCTGGGCCGGCCCGGCGTCCGCGGGCGGCGCGGCGACCGAGGCACCGGCCAGCGCGAGCGCACCGATCGCGAAGGAGGAGGCCAAGCGTTTTCTCATGGGGAGCACGGAATTCCCTTCGATGCTGCAGCCCTTCGGCCAACCGGCCACGCCGAGGCTAACAGGTCCAGACCACTGTGAACCAGAGCGAATCGGCGCGGTCAGCGGGTTTCCCGATGACCCCGCAGCCGGGTCCGGATTCACGGCCGGCCGCCCCCGAAACGTCACAAACCCCCCAGCCGACCCGCGCGCAGCCCCAAGTCGCCGAATCCGCGCGACTTGCCTGTCGCCCGCACCGGCCAACTCACTGCCCGCAACAGCCAACTCACCGCGAACGCGGGCGAGTTGGCCGGTGCGGGCGATGAGTTGGCCGGCGCGGGCGGTGAGTTGGCCGGACACGACGACGTGAAGCCGCCGGCCACACCGTGCGACGCGTCGACCCGTCCGGCCACGCGCCGCACCGCGGCCTCACCGGGGTGCGGCATGCCGGGCCAAGCGGGAATCGGATCGAGCACCCCGCGCGACCAGCACCACAGCGAGCACGGCTCTCACCCGATCATGGGACTTCGACCATCACCTGATCCGCGTCCCCCGCCGGAAGCGCCTCACCCAACCACCAGCCACTGAAATGTTAAATCTCACCTCCCACCTTCCAGCCACTAAGCCGCCTTCGGATGGGCAGCTCGACGGTTCTCCCGCGCCAGCTCGACCGTCGTCGCGATGCGGCGCTGCCGGGTCTCCGGCCGCTTGGCCTTCGCGATCCACTCCAGGATCAACCGCCGCGACGAGGGCGGAAACGCCTCGAAGTACCCCGCGGCCACCACGTCCGCCTCGAAGGCACCCCGCAGATCCGGCGGCACCACCCCGTCCTGGGCCTCGGCCAGCACGTCCCACGTCCCGGTCCGCCGGGCGAGGTCCACCATCGCCCGGCCCGCCGGGGTCATCGCCCCGGCCGAGGTCAGCCGGGCCACGCGGTCCCGGTTCACCCGGCTCCACGTGCTCGCCGGCTTCCGCGGCGTGAAGCACAGGTAGGTGCTCTCGGCGTCGCGCCGCAGCGCCTTGCTGTCGATCCACCCGAAGCACAGCGCCTGCTCCATCGCCTCGTGGATCCACACCCCGGGCACCGCGCTCCCCTTGCGCCGGATCACCAGCCACACCGACGTCTCCGTCCGGCCCGACACCGCCAGCCACTCCCGCCACTCCGCGGCCGACGTGACCTTCAGCACCGCGACACCTTCGAGCTTGTCCATGCCCTCATCGTCCGCAGTCAAGTGCTCATCTTCTGAGCACTTTTACGCGGGAACAATCAACGGCCTCCCGGCGTAGCGTCCTGATATGGAGACTCCGTTGAGCACCGACCGGCTCGTGATCCGGGACTGGACGGTGGACGACGCCGAAGCCGCGTTCGCGATCTACGGCGCGGAGGACGTCACGCACTGGCTGACCCCGGCCATGGACCGCGTGGGCGACATCGGCGCGATGCGCGCGGTGCTGCACGCCTGGCAGGAAGCGCAGCCGAACCTGCCGCCGCCGCGCGGCCGGTGGGCCGTCGAGCGGAAGGAAGACGGCGCGGTGATCGGCGGCCTCGGCATCCGGCTGCTGCCGCCGTTCGAAGAGGACCTCGAGCTGAGCTGGCAGCTCAGCCCCGGCGCCTGGGGCAACGGCTACGCGTCGGAGGCGGCGACCGCGCTGATCGGGTGGGCCTTCACCCAGGACACCGAAGAGCTGTTCGCCGTCGCGCGCCCGAACAACACGCGGGCGATCGCGGTCGCCAAGCGGCTCGGCATGCTGTGGGTCGGCGAAACCGACAAGTACTACAACCTGCGCCTGCAGGTGTACCGGATCCGGCACACCGACCTCATCGACTGACCGGGTTCGCCCGGCCGGAGCGCGCCACCGGACCCTGCCGGAAACCTGTGCGAACCGGCCCGGGTTTCTGGCAGGGTCCGGCGCATGACCCGCCCCGAATCCGCCGCCGAGGTGTTCGACGCGCTCGGCATGGACTACGAAATCGCTTTCCGCACCTCGACCGCACACCGGGCGGCCCTCACCGACCTGCTCGCGGCCCTGCCCCCGGAGGCGAAGGTGCTCGACCTCGGCGCCGGCACCGGGCGGCCGACCGCGGAGCTCCTGGTTGCGGCCGGCCACGACGTGACCGGGTACGACGTCGCGCCGAAGATGGTCGAGATCGCGCGGAACCAGGTGCCCGCCGCCCGGTTCGAACTCGCGGACATGCGCGAACTGTCCTTCGAGGACGGCAGCTGGGACGCGATCACGGCGTTCTTCTCGATGCTGCAGCTGCCCCGGGCCGAGCAGGAAACCATGATCGGCCGCATCGTGGCCTGGCTGAAGCCCGGCGGCCTGCTCCTCTTCGCCACCGTGCCCGCCGACGCCGACGGGGCCGACATCGTCTTCATGGGCCACCCGCTCCGCGCGAGCAGCTTCCCCGCCGATACGCTCGCCGGGCTGCTGCGCGACGCGGGCCTCGAGATCCTCCGCGAGGACGCGGCGGAGTTCGCGCCCGACCACCCCAGCGCCGAACCGGAGCCGCACGTCTACCTGACCGTGCGCAAACCGGGCTGAGCCGGCCGGCGGCGCGGCTTCACCCACCCGACGGACATGAATTTTGCTCAACTTCGCGCCTGTCCGGGCGGCGCGCCCGAGCTAAGGTAGGGAATGGGCATCGAAGCTCTGGCCAGGCCGGTTCCTCGCGAACACCGCGAGCTCCTGCGCGAGATGCTGGCCAGACTGCCCGAGTTCGCCGATCGCCTCGCTCGGCTGCTCGGCGAGCAGGACGAGTTCTACCGGCAGGTGGAAAACGTCGCGCCCGGCGAACTGCGGCAGGTCTGCCGGGCCAACCTCGAGCGCGCGCTGACGGCGCTGGCCGAAGGCCGCGGCCTGGCCCTCGACGCCGCCCGCAAGACCGGGCTCGTCCAGGCGCGCCAAGGCATCCCGCTGCCCGCCGTGCTGCGCGCGTTCCGGATCGGCGGCACCTTCGTCTACGAAGCCCTCCTGGAGCTCGCCGGCCCGGAGTTCCTCAACCCGACCCGGACGATCGAGATCAACTCCTACGTCTGGAAGGCGATCGACCTCTACTCCGAAGCGCTGACCACGGCGTACGAGGAGGTCGCGGCCGAGCCGTCGCACGCGAACGCGCGGCTGCTGGACGACCTGCTGCGGGGCCGGCTCACGAGCCAGGCGGCCATGGAGGCGGCCGCCCGCGAGCTCGGCCTGCCGACCGCGGGCATGTTCGTCGCCGTGGTCACCGAACGCGTCGAGCCGGACGAGCACGACTCCGTCCAGGCGCTGCTGCGGGCACGGCGCTGGCGGTCGGCCTGGCGGCCCGGCGGCGAGGCGGGCCTCGTCGCGATCGACCGGATCGAGGACCTCCGGCGGCTGCGGGAAGTGCTGGGGTCGCTGCCACTGGCGGCCGGGATGAGCAGGCCGTTCGCCGGGTTCCCCGACGTCCCGGACGCCCTGCACCGGGCCCGGATCGCCCGCCGCTCACTGCCGTCGGCGACCGCGGGCGTCGTGGTGTTCGGCGACTCGCCGGTGACGACGCTGGTCGCCGCCGCGCCGGGGATGGCCCGCGACGTCGTGCGGTCGGCCCTCGCCGGGGTGCTCGCCCTGCCGGGCGCGGAACGCAAGGTCCTGCTCGACACGCTGCTCGCGTGGTTCGGCGGGCACGGCTCGGCGAAGGAGGCCGCGGACCGGCTGTTCGTGCACCCCAACACCGTCCGCTACCGGCTGCGCCGCGTGCAGGAGCTGACCAAGCGCGACCTCACCGACCCCGTCGACATCGGCGAGCTGTACGTCGCGCTCGAATCGGTCCGACTGGACCCGGAGCCATCGTAGATCGCCAACTACCGATTGACTTTCGATAGATAGGCGGCGATAGTCGTCGCATGCTCACCGAAAGACGCGCCGTGGCCGCGCTCCGGGTCTTCCTCGTCGTGCTGTTCGGCATCCTCGTCGTCTTCCAGACGCTCTCGCTGCCGGGCGGCATCGCCTACCACACCCAGCAGAACCCGCACGACGCCGACCTGCGCTGGCCGCTGACCGCCATCGCGGTGTTCCTGGTGCTCTGCGTCGAGGTGGTGGTCGTCGCCACCTGGAAGCTGCTGACCCTGGTCAAGAAGGACCGGATCTTCACCAGCGCGTCCCTGAAGTGGGTCGACGCGATCGTCTGGGCCGTGGCCGCCGCGTGGCTGGTGCTCGCCGGCATGCTGGTGTTCGTCGGCTTCAACGCGGACGACCCCGGGATGCCGATGCTGCTGTTCCTGGTGACCACGGGCGTCACCGTGATCGGCCTGCTGATGGTGGTCCTGCGGGCGCTGTTGCGCCAGGCCACCGCCCTGCGGTCCGACCTGGAAGCGGTCATCTGATGCCGATCGTCGTGCGCATCGACGTCGAACTGGCCAAGCGCAAGATGAGCGTCGGGGAGTTCGCCGAGAAGGTCGGGCTCACGCCGGCCAACGTCGCCGTGCTCAAGAACGGCCGCGCCAAGGCGGTCCGCTTCAGCACCCTGGAAGCCATGTGCCGGGTGCTCGAATGCCAGCCCGGCGACCTGCTCGAGTGGGTCGACGACGAGCGTTAGCCCAGGTCAACGGGGGTACCCGCAGCTAAGCCGCGTCGGCCTCGACCAAGCACGCCAGCTCCAGCAGCGCGGCTTCGAAACCCGGACCCGCGGTGAGCGCCACCGTCAGCGGCCCCCCTCGCCGGTCCCGCCCCACCGGGAGCGTCACCGCCGGCTCCGTCCACTGCGGACGGTCGACCCCGGCCGAGACGACGACGTCCGGGCGCACCGGACGGCGCCGCCGTCCGCCCGCGTCGAGATCGAGCACCACGTTCCCGTGCAGGGAAAGCAGGGCCGCGACGTCCGCCACCGCGTCCCGCAGCTCCCGGTCGGCGATCGAGTCGGAGTGGGCACCGATCGCCGGACGGGGCGGTTCGCCGTCGCGGACGAGCCGGGGCACGATCGCCCCGAGGTCACCCGGGGCACAGGTCAGCACCCGGATGCCGGGTACGCCCGCCAGCGGGTCGGCGAGGGTGATCCCGGCGCTCGCGGCGGCCGCCACGATCCGGGCCCGCCAGCGCGTGGTGGCCGCGATGGCGACCATCGAAGGGTCCTGGGACAAAAGGGGAGTTCTCCTTAGCGATCCGGCGCGGCGGCGGGAGGATCGTCCGATGGTCGTCGCATGCCCGTTGTGCCCGGGAACAAACATCTTTGGCCGATTGGTCCGAACGGGTGCACTCATGCCGCCTTCCGGTCGCATCGCGTGTCTGTGACCGCCGGTCACACTTTGACGCGCGACGTGGCGCAGGCCACTATCCGGGCACCTGATTACCGCCGGGTAATTTGCGTGTCCGTAGTACGACCCAGGAGGACCGTTGCGACGAGCTTTCAGCCTGATCTTGCTGGCGCTGGGGGTTTTCGCGGTTGCCGGAGCGGTGCTGCTGCCGACCTACGTCTACCCGAAGCTCGCCAAGGTGCCGCTGGACCAGGACTCGATGTCGGTGCTGGAGGGCACCGCGAGCAAGGTCCTGGCCGTGACCGACAAGGGCACCGGCCCGGTCACGGAGATCCGCGAGAACGCCAAACTGACCGCGACCGCCCGCGTGCAGGCGAACTTCGCCCGGCCCGAGATGCACCAGGACACCGATTACGCGGTCTGGCTGCTCGCGGTGCAGGTCAAGGACGACGCCGACGGCACCGTGCTCAGCGCGAGCAAGCGGCAGGTCTGCTTCGACCGGCGCACTTCCGAGGGGTACGACCCCCGTGGGGATGGGGACCCGAAGTGCACCAAGGAAAGCAGCTACATCACCAAGCTCAAGGACAAGGCGGACAAGGACGGCCAGAAGCCGCCCGAGGAGATCATCTACCAGCCGCAGCCCGGCCTGAACTTCAAGTTCCCCTTCGACACCGAGCAGAAGGACTACCAGGTCTACGACGACAACACCGGTAAGGCGGTCACGGCCCGGTACACGGGCACCGAGACGGTCAACGGGATCGAGACCTACAAGTTCGTCCAGAACATCCCCGACACGAAGATCGACACGAAGGCGGTGCCCGGCTCGCTCGTCGGCGCCGCCGGGGCGAGCGTCGACGCCGAGCTCTACTACCGCGGGGTCAACACCATGTGGGTGGAGCCGGTCACCGGGGTCGAGGTGAAGCAACAACAGCAGCAGCACCAGGAACTGCGCACCGGCATCGGCACCCCGACCGTCGTGTTCGACGGGACGCTGGCCTTCAACGGCAAGACGATCGCGCAGATGGTCGACCAGATCGACGAAAACCGGGGCAAGCTGCAGTTCCTGTCGAGCACCGGCCCGCTCTGGCTCGGCATCGGCGGCGGGGTACTGATCCTCGTCGCGCTCTACCTGCTGATCCGCCGCCGTCCGGCCGCACCGCCGGCCCCGCCGCGGCGACGGCAGCGGGTGCCGGTGGGCGCCGACCGCTGATTTTTTGGAGGGGGCTCCGGGTGCCGGAGCCCCCTCGATCAACGCCGTCGCAACACCAGAACGAGATTCCAGGACGCTATTTCCCGCAGGCCGGGAACCCGCACCATCCACATCGCCCAGCTCGGGTGGTACCGCGGATAACCGGCCACCAGATCGGCGAGCGGCGTCGCCTTCGCCCAGCGAAGCGCGGCGCCAACCGAAACCGGGAAGAGGCTTTCCCCAAATTTGTTCTTCGGCTGTTTCCCGAGTTTCTTCGCATAACGTTGCCGGGCGTAGTGACCGCCGAGAAAATGCCACGGCGCGGTCTCGTGCCCACCCCACGGCGAATACCACGGCGTGAAGGACGCGAAGACCGTGCCGCCGGGTTTGGTCACCCGGCACATCTCGTCGAGCATGACCCACGGCTCGCTGACGTGCTCCAGCACGTTCGACGAGTAGCAGACGTCCACGGATCCGCTGCGCACCGGCAGTTCCGTGCCACTGGCGCGGATCATGTTCTCCCCCGGCTCGCCGCGCGCCGACAGCTCGCCGACGTCGGGGTCCAGGCCGAGATAAGCCGCGCCTGCCGCGCGGAAGGCGTCGGAGAAATAGCCGGGGCCACCACCGACGTCGAGCACCGTTCGGCCGGACAGCGGAGTGTGCGCGGCCAATTGGCGGACGGAGTCGGCGGCGAGCGCGGAATAGAAGCCGTCCGGGTCGGTCTGTTCGGTGAGGAATGTCCGGAACAGGGTCACGGAACGACGGAGCGTGGCGCGATGCGGCTGCGCCGTCGCGGCGAGAACCGGATTACCTACCATTGAACCGTCGCTTTCCCGAATACGTTCATCTAGGGTGTACGCACCGGTAACCTAGCACCGTCGCTAAAGTTTGGATAACCCCGATGGAACGTCCTCGTGTGCTCCTCGTCAACTGGCGCGACACCGGCCACCCCGAAGGCGGCGGTTCGGAGCGGTACGTCGAGCGCATGGCCGAAGGCCTGGCCAGAGCGGGGTACCGGGTCGAGATCCAGTGCGCCGCCTACCCGGGCGCGACCGACGGCGAGTGGCGCGACGGCGTCCGCTACCGGCGGCGGGGCAACAAGTTCGGCGTCTACGTGCACGCGCTGCGCGCGATCCGCCGCGCCCGTGCCGACCTCGTGGTCGACGTGCAGAACGGCATGCCGTTCTTCGCCCGGCTGGTCGCCGGCTGCCCGGTTCTGGTGCTCGTGCACCACGTCCACCGGGAACAGTGGATCAGCGCGCTCGGCGAGACGCTGGGCCGGGTCGGCTGGTGGATCGAGTCACGGCTGGCGCCCCGGCTGTTCCGCACCTGCCGCTACGTCACGGTTTCCGAGGTCACCAAGGCGGAACTCGCGGAGCTCGGCGTCGAGCGCGAGCGCGTCGCGGTGGTGCCGAACGGCCTCGACGCACCCCCGCCGTGCGCGTCCGAGCGGGAGAGCGAGCCGATGCTGGTCGCGGTGAGCAGACTGGTGCCGCACAAGCGGATCGAGCACGCCATCGACGTCGTCGCGCAGCTCGCGCGGCGCTGGCCGTCGCTGCGGCTGGAGGTCGTCGGCCAAGGCCCGTGGGAAGAGGTGCTGCGCGCCCACGCGGCTTCGCGCGGGGTCGCGGACCGGGTCGTCCTGCACGGCTGGGTCGACGAGCAGGCCAAGCACGAGATCCTCGCGCGGTCGTGGCTGCACCTGTGCCCGTCGGTCAAGGAAGGCTGGGGCATCGTCATCATGGAGGCCGCGGCGCACGGCGTGCCCTCGGTCGCCTACCGCGCCGCCGGCGGCGTCACCGAGTCCATCGTGGAGGGCCGCACCGGCCTGCTGGCCGACGACTTCGACGATTTCACCGCCCAGGTCGACGGCCTGCTCGCCGACGGGCTGCGGCGCGCGGAAATGGGCCTGTCGGGCGCCGAGCGGGCCGGGCAGTACAGCTGGGACGCGAGTGCCGCGCAGTTCGAGTCACTCGTGCGGGACGTCGCCGGACGGCAGGCGCCCCGCCCGCGGGTCCTGCTCGGGCACCGCCTGATCCCCTACCGCATCCCGGAATTCGTCCAGCAACCGGGCGGCGGCGAGCGCGTCGAAGTCCTTGCGGCGGGCGCGCACGGTCACGGTGGTGGTGCCGCCGGTGCTCGCGGCGCCGAACGCCACGCCTGAGCGGCCGCTCGCGGCCGGGTAGAACGCCAGCGACCGCACGGTGTCCCCGGTGGACACCACGCCGAGGTTCGACACCAGGAACGTCGAGCCGAGCCTGCTCGCCAGCAGCCGGGTGCCCAGCCGGGCGACCCGGCTGCTGCGCGCGGGGAAGTCCGGTTCCGGTGGCTGGGCCGCCAGCGCGGTGGCGGCGTCCGTGCCGCGGCCCAGCCGCAGGCGGAAGAACGCGCTGTCGTGCACCGGTTCCGGCGCGGCGCCGGACCGGCGGGACGCGCCCAGCGCGGCCACGACGCGGGCGGTGCGGGCACCGTGCGCGCGGTTCCAGCGTTCGGTGGCCTGGGCGGCGGCCGCGACGAACCCCGCGGCACCCAGCCGCAGCCGCGGCACGTGGCAGGCCGCGAAGACGTCTCCAGCGGCTTCGCGCGCACGGTCGGGGGTGATCCGGCCCGGTGGCGCGAAAAGCGCCTCAGCGAGCCGCTGGACCGCCGAAAGGGCAAAGGGTTTGCCACCCGTGCGTTCGCCGATCCCCCGCGCCCCCGAGGAAACCGGGACGTCGAGGAGGACGCCGAGCAGCGAGAGCAGGCCGAGGCCGTCGAGAGCGCCGTGGTGCGCGGCGATGAGCAAGGTGGGCTCGCCGGCGCAGACGGCGACGCGGACCAGGGGTTCAGCGCGTTCGTACGGCGCCGCGGCGAAGCGATCGCGGACGGACGGCAGTTCCGCCGGGGTGGTCCGCACGATCCCGGGCACCGCACCGAGGTGCGGGTACTCCCGGACAGCGGCCGCCAGCCGCGCCCGGAGCTTTTCCGGTTCCGGCGCGGCCGCGCCGAGTTCCGCTTCGAGGAGGATGCTCCACGAAACGGTGGGGTCGCCGTACAACCCGACGACGCGCTGGGCGTGGTCGGAGGCGAGCCGGGTCACGCGTCAGCGGTCCCCGTAGAGCTTGAGCGGGTGGTCGGCAGGGTTGTACTTCACCTGCGCGTTGAGCTTCTGCTGCACCGGGGCGGCAGTGTCCGGGTCAGCGTTCTGGATGAGGGCGAAACCCGCCCCGGTCGCCACCCCGCCGCCGATGATGACGGCGACGATCGCGCCGATGACCGTGCCCACGAGTCACTCCTTCCGCGGCGGGAGAATCCTGCCGCGGCCCAATGTACGCATCGGTAACATCCGGCACAACAGTGCGACGCACAGCAACGCGAGCGCTACTCCGTTCGCCAGCAAAGCGGGCGTCCACGAGATCGCTTTCACCACGGGCACACCCGGCGTCCGGTACAGCGTCAGCCAGTCACCCGACCACACCGGCGTCGCACCGGCGAGCAGCCGCGGGTCGACGTAGCCGGGTGTCCCGTGTTCGACGAGGATCCAGCCGACGCCGGCTTCGGTCAGCTCCAGCGCGGACGTCGCGGCGCGGACGTCGCCGATCCGCGGGTCCTCGCCGGCGATGCGTTCGGCGCCGACCTGCAGGGTGTCGTCCATCAGCACGGGTTTCGGCAACGCGCGCGGTGCCGGGTCGAGCTGGGTGCGGTCGCCGTTCCACGCGAACCCGCGGAACGCCGAGAGCGGCAACGCCAGCACGTCACCGGGCCGGTCATCGAGCCGTTGGGCCACGGCCTCCCAGTCGGCGGGGTACTGCGCGGTGCCGAGCCGTCCCCAGCCGCCCCACGCCAGGTCCGGCATGGTGAGCAGCGGGAAGACGGCCGCCGCCGTCACCAGGGCGACGCGTCCCCGCGCGGTCTTCAGTTTCGCCGCGGCGGCTTCGACGGCCAGCGCGAAGCCCAAGGCGAGCGGCAGCGCCCACCACGCCACCCATTTCTGGGCGTCACGCAGCAACCCGGCGCCGGGCAGGTACCGCGTCGCGGCGGTGAGCAGCGTGGCCCCGCCCGGCAACGTCGCCAGCGAAGCCAGGACCACGCCCACGACACCGAGGCCGGTCAACGAGAGGACCGGTGCCTTCCCCCACCGTCGGGCGAGCGGCCGGAGCCCGGCGATCGCGAGGGCGACGACGACGAGCGTCAGCACCGGGACCAGCGGCACGGCCCGGCTGCCGGGCACCGTCTCGGCGTTCCAGATGCCGCCCAGCCCCAGCACGCTCAGCAGCGCGGGACCCCAGCTTTCGGCGCGGGCGCTGAACGCCGTGACGCCGGCCGGGTCGGAAAACGTGCCGCCGGCGTTGAGGAACGTCGGCACCAGCCAGGGCAGGTTGAGCACGACGGCGAGGGGGACCGTCTGCCAGAGCCGTCGCGAACCGGCGGCGACGACCAGCACGGCGGCGGCGAGGACGCCGCCCGGCGGGGTCAGGACGGCCGGGGCGCAGGCGATCACCAGTTTCGGCAGGGAGTTCGGCTCGTGCTTCCGCGCCGCGAGCGCGGCTTCGACGATCCAGGGCAGGCACGCGTAGGTCAGCAGCAGCGGCCAGTGGCCGATGAACAGCCGTTCCGCGACGTAAGGCGTCCACGCGTAGGCCGTCGCCGCGACGAGCCGGGTGCCCTGGTGTTCGGTGGGCACGAGCCGTCCCGCACCGAGAGCGGCGAAGAAGATGGCCAGGAGCAGGACGATCTTCTGGACGATGTCGCCCGGCAGCACGGTCGTGGCGAGCGCGACGGCGGCGTCGGCGGGGACGGACCGCGGCAGTGTGCTGCCGAGCCCGAAGGCGTCGGGCACGAAGTACTGCCGTGGCGCGAACACCATGTCGTAGCTCAGGACGAACCCGCGGCCGAGCAGGGGCGCGCAGACGGCGAACGCCAGCCCCGCCGACAGCACAGGGAGGACGAGCCGCCTGCCCGGTGCGTCCACGGCCCTTCCTTTCCGTTGCGTGCGCGGTTAGGGTCCCTGGTCATTACTCGCCGGTAATGGGAGCCCCCCGTTGAGCGTAGACACCGAAGTCCCGGCCCGGACCGGCAACCGGGTCGCGGCGATCCTCGTCTCGCTGGCGCTCGCGGGCAACAACGCGGCCAGTTACGTGCTGAGCCTGGCGGCCGCGCGGATCCTCGCCCCCGGGGCGTTCGGGGAGCTGAGTTCGCTGCTGGCGGTGCTGGTGATCGGCGTCGTCCCGGCGATGGGCCTGCAGACGGTGGTGGCGCTGCGGGTGGCGCGCTCGCCCGCGCGGCACACCGGGTCGCTCTTCGCGCTGGGCCTGATGACGAGCGGGATCGTCGCGACGGCGGCGTTGACGCTCAGCCCGTTGCTGGTCCTCCTGCTGCACCTGGGCTCGCTGACGCCGGCCCTGCTGGTGACGGCCGCACTCGGGCCGTTGACGCTGCTCGGGCTGTTCCACGGCCTCCTGCAGGGCAGCCACCGGTTCGCGGTGCTGTCCGGCCTGATCGCGCTGGAGGGTGCGGGCAAGGTCGGCGGTTCGGTGGTGGGTCTGGTCGTCTCGGGTTCCCCCACCGGGGCGCTGGCCGGAGCCGCGCTCGGGTCGCTGGTGGTGGTCGTGGCGGGCTGGCAGATCTGCGGCCGCCCGCGTCCCCGCTGGGCCGACCGCCACGGCGGCGAGGTGCTCCACACCGCGCAGGCGATGCTGGCGCTGGTGCTGCTGGTGAACCTGGATCTGGTGCTGGCTCGCCACACACTGCCGGCCGGGGCCGCGGGAGAATACGCGCTCGGGGCGATCGTCACGAAGATCGCGTACTGGCTGCCGCAGGCGGTGGGAGTACTGGTGCTCCCCCGGTTCGCCGTCTCCGACCGCCGTCGCCGCGTGCTGCCGGTGGCGCTGGCGGTGTGCGCCGGTCTCGACGCGGTGGTGCTGCTGGTTTCGCTCGTACTGGGCCCGTCGCTGCTGACACTGATCGGCGGGTCGCGGTACGCCGGGAGCACGCTGCCGGTGTGGCCGTTCGCGCTGGCGGGGTCGCTGCTGGCGCTCGTCCAGATCCTGCTGTACGCGCGCCTGGCGGACGGCGACCGCCGCGTGACGGTCCTGATGTGGTCAGCGGTCGGGGTCGAGACGGTGCTGATCACGACGTGGCTGCACGGCTCGGCCACCCAGGTCGTCACGGCGGCGGCCTGCTGCGCCGGCGCTCTGGCCGCCGCGGGCGCGGTCCTGGAACTCCGTTCCCGCCGCCCGGCCCCAGCCCCGAATCCCACGTGACCAGAGCCGAAACCCACGTGACTGGGCCCGGAACTCGCGTGATCAGAGCCGGATCTCGCGTGATTGGGGCCGGATCTCGCGAGTTACGGCTTCAATCACGCGAGTCACGGGTCCAGTCACGCGGGTTTCGGCTTTGATCACGTGGGATCCGGGTCCAGTCACGTGGGGTACAGCTTTGATTACGGGGGTTCGGGGCTCGTTGGGGGGTCGGTGGGGTTTTGCTTGCGGGTGAACCAGTCGACGCACGTGGCCACCGTGGCCGCGGCGGCCAGGAGCAGGGCCGCCTGGGTGACCGGGCCGTAGGCCCAGTCCTGGCCGTGGCCCAGGATGCGGCCCGTCACCGAGACGACCGCCGCCACCACCATGCCGCCGAACGCGAGGTACCGGGGGGCCCGCTCCGAGAACTGGCGGGCCAGCAGGCAGGCGATCAGCAGCACCACCGGCAGCATCCCGCCCAGCGCCACCAGCAGGCCGATCAGCACCACCGGCACCACGGCCCCGCCGCCCGCCGAGATCGTGAAGCGCCGGCGGCGGGCCGGCCAGGCCACGCCCACCAGCAGCGCCAGCACCGCGGCCGCGCCGATCAGCAGGCTCAGGCGGTAGTGCGCGTCCGGGGTGAACGAAAGCGACACCACCCCGCCCGCGCCCGCCGGGACGATCCACGCCTGCTGCCAGCCGTCCACCCGGGTACGCGTCAGCTCCTGACCGTCCAAAGTGGCTTCCCAGCCCGCGTTCGCGTTCTCCGGGACCGCCAGCACGGCTTCCACGCCCGGCCCCACCTGCACCGATCGCGACGTCGCTTCCCAGTCGCCGACCTGCACCGCGCGGTGCACCGGTGGCGCGGTCCCGGCGTGCACCGGGCGCAGCCACAGGTCCTGCACCACGAACGACTCCGACCGGTCCGTCCGCAGCTCGTGCCCGCCGGCGGGCAGCGCGATGCCGCCCTCGGAGTCCCGGCACATCCCCAGCGCCAGCGGCCGGTGCGCGATGAGGTCGGACAGCTTGCCCTGCACCGACGTCCGGTAGTCGAGGCCGTCCAGGTGGACGTTCGGTCCCGAGCCGCACGGCACGGTGAACGCCGGATCCGGCCCGGGCAGCAAGTCCGGCGTGCCGGACAGCGAAAGGCTGCCGATGCCCACCACCGCGCGCGCCGCGGGATCGTCGTCGTCGCCGGGGAGCACGATCTGCAGCTGGTCGGTGTCCAGGGGTTCGAAGGACGCGGACCCGCTCGCGTCGAGCTGCACGGTCCGCGTCCCGGCCCGGCCGGCCAGCTCCACCTGCCGGGGCGCCCGTGCCCCGGTGGACGGCGAAACCCCGATCCGCAGCCCCGAAATCCGCTTCGGTGACGACCAGCCGAGGGTCAGCGTCGGCCGAAGGTCGGTGACGTCGGGGCGCCACGTCGTGCCCGGATCGCCGTCCACGGCCGCGATCCCGTCCGCCGCCGGGTCGCCGCCCAGCTCGGACGTCGACGCCACGGTGACCCCCGGCAGCGAAACCGGGTTGCGGCCGCCGCCCGCCGGCAGCACCGAGCCGCCGACCAGGTACGTCTCCTCGGCCGGCGTGCTGAACAGCCGCCGGACGCCGTCCGGTTCCTCGCCGTCACGGGTGTCGGAGGCATCGCACCGCACGGCATCGCCGAGGGGCAGGCACGCGTACCGCGGCTGCGCGCCACGCGTGAACGCGAACCCGGGCGCCGGGCCGGTCGGCAGGTCCGCGGGCACTTCCAGGGCACGCTGCGGCTCGGTGCCGGGGATCTTCAGCTCGGCGATGCCGACGTTCCCGTCCTGCCGCCCGACCACCAGCGACAGCAGCGTGATCCGCACCTTGCGGGTGACCCCGCCGGCCACCGGGTAGTCGTGCGGCCCGGCGCCGCGGATCACCTGCTGGTCGACCGAGCCGTTGTCGGTCGTGATCCGGATCCGCGTGGCGGGCCAGCCCACCCGGAGGTCGTCCACCATCTCCAGGTTCACCTGGTTCACCAGCCGCGGGGTGTCCAGCTCCACCTCGAGCCACTGGCCGATCGGCCCGGTGAACGACGACGAGTGCCACGCCGTGCGCGGGTCGCCGTCGATCGCGGCGAACGGCTGGTGCCCCGGATCGGACCCGCCGAAGGCGTCGGCGAACGACGCCGCCGTCGACGCCGTCACCGAGCGGATGCCCCGGTAGGCGGCCACGGTCTGGTGCTCCTGCCCGGGGAACGGCAGCAGGTCGCCCGCCGCGCGTTGCTGGCGGTACGCCTCGCCCGCGGTCAGGGTCTGGCTGAGGTTGTCGCGGACGCCGCCGACGTTCCGCTCGGCCCGGCGCAGGCCGTCGGTCACCAGCCGCGGGCCGCCGGGCGACCCGCCGTCGCCGGTCAGCACGGTCGGCGTCGCCGGGTCGAGCTGGCCGGAGTCGATCAGCGGCAGCAGGTTCTCCGGACCGCCGCTCACCGTCGGGACGTCCGTTGCCGCCGTCGCGGTGGCGAGCGGCACCGGTTGCTTGACCTCGTAGATCTCCAGGGGACCGAACCCGGCCGCCTTGGCGATGCCCGGCGAACCCGCCAGCCCGGCGCGCAGTGTCGCGATCGGCGGGGCCGCGGTCCGCTCGCGCTCGATGTCGTTGCGCAGCAGGAGGAACCGGTAGCCGGAGCGCGCGAGCAGCGCGGCGAGCCCGGGATCGCCGCGGCCGTCGGCGAGTGCCGCGTCCACGGAGTCCATCAGCCGCGTGTTCCCTTCGGAGCCCAGCGGCACCTGGTTGCGGACCGCCCACGGGCTCCGCGCGATCGCCTGCGCGGGCTCGTCGACCGTGCGGCCCCAGTCGTACTCGCCGAAGCCGGTGGCCGGCAGCAGCAGCGTCCGCGCGTTCGGATCGGCCTTGGCGACCCAGCCCATCGCGTCGTACCAGTAACCGGGCACGTCGTCCCAGCCCGGCCCGGACCGCAGGTTCAGCAGCCACGCGGGCGCGGCCATCACCAGCACCAGCAGCAGGCCCAGTGCGGGCCGCAGGAAGCGCCGCGGCGACTTCAGCGGGCTCGAGATGCCGTGCACGAACGCCAGCATCAGCGGCAGCCGCAGCACGGGCTCGAACTTGTGCACGTTGCGCAGCGGGGCGAGCGGCCCGTCGAGCAGGTGCCGGACCTGCTCGGCCAGCGGGCTGTCGAGCGTGCCGACGTAACCGACGGTCAGCAGGGTCAGCCCGGTGGCCACGCCGAGCACGAGGAACCGCCGTTCCGGCAGGCCGCGCCGGGTCAGCCCGAGCAGGCCCACCCCGGCGACCAGCCCGGTGGCGAGCATCAGCACCGGGTTGTCGATCAGCGACCAGCCACCGGGCCACCACGGCGTGCCCTGGACGACGTACGCGACCCACTGGTTGGTCCCGCGCAGCACCTCGAACAGCGACATCGGCGCGGTGGTGTTCGTCGCGGACTCGATGTAGTCCAGGAACGGCAGGCTGTACTCGCCGAGCAGCAGCAGCGGCAGGATCCACCACAGCGTCGCGCCGACGACGAAGACGAACCACCACAGCACCAGCTCGACGTGCGCCCGCGTCCAGCGGCGGGTCAGCAGCCACAGTCCCGGCAGGACGAGGGCCATCACGATCATCGCGCCGTTGACGCCGCCCATGCACAACACGGCCAGTGCGGACAGCCCGGCGGCCCGCCGCGGCGAACCGATCGCGCCGGCCCGCACGAGCGGCACCAGGACCCACGGCAGCAGCACCGCGGGCAGCATTTCCGCGGACAGCCCCCCGATTTCGGTCAGCATGCGCGGCGCGAGGGCGTAGCCGAGCGCGCCGATCAGCCGCGTGCGCTCGGTGCCGATCTTCATCGCCCGTGCCAGCAGCAGGGCACCGCCGAACGCGGCCGACAGCAGGATCGCGCCCCACAGCCGTTGCGCGATCCACGCGGGCACGCCGGTGGCCTGGCACAACGCGAAGAACGGGCCCATCGGGAAGAGGTAGCCGTACGCCTGGTTCTGCAGTTCCCCCGCCGTCGCCTGCGGGTTCCACAGGTGCAGCGCGCGGCCGAGGAAGGCGAGCGGGTCGACGGCGAGGTCGAGCTTGGTGTCGAACGTCGTCTTCCCCGGCAGCTGGAGGAACGACAACGTGGTCAGGGCCAGCACGATCCAGGTGCTCGGCCGGCGGAGGAACGCACCCGGCGAGAACTTCCGGTCGCGTCCCGAAGGCGGGGCGTCGTCCCGGGTGCGTTCGCGGGTGCTGGTTACCATCCGGTAGATACTAAGCCGAAACCTGGCTACCATGTGCCGACGAATTTCCGGCCCCCCGACTTCCCCTGGACAGGTGCGCCATCTCTACCGAACTTACGGCGGACGGTTTTGCCGACGCGTGGGCCATGGCCGAGCCGGTCAAGGGCTGGATGACACGCGCGCAGGGCGAGGCGCTGTGGCAGGCGGCGCGCCGCCTCGGCAAGGGCGACGTCATCCTGGAGATCGGCAGCCACCAGGGCCGGTCCACGATCGTCCTGGGCGCGGCCGCCCGCACGGTCGGGGCCACGGTGATCGCGGTCGACCCGTTCGTCGACGGCAGGCTGTTCGGCGGATCGCCGACGCGGCAGCTGTTCGAGCGCAACATCCACCGGGCCGGGCTGGACGACGTGGTCGAGCTCGTCGCGGGGTACAGCACGGAACTGCGTCCTGACTGGCGCCGGCCCATCCAGCTGCTCTACATCGACGGCAAGCACGACTACTGGACCTACACCGACGACCTGCGCTGGTCGGCCCACCTGCCGTCGGGTGCCGAAATCCTGGTCCACGACTGCTTTTCCTCCATCGGCGTCACGCTCGGCACGATCGCGAAGGTCCTTTTCGGACGCCGGTACACCTATGTGGACCGGGCCACGTCGCTGGCGCGGTTCCGGCTGACCCCACCGTCCACGGCGGACCGTGTGCGCGTGCTGGCGCAGCTGCCGTGGTTCCTGCGCAACGTCGGGATCAAGGTGCTGCTGCGGCTGCGGCTGCGGCCGCTCGCCCGGCTGGCCGGCCACGACAGCCCGTACGACCCCTACTGAGTCACCGGCTTCCCGACCTCGGCCTTCGCGACGCACACCGGCGCACCCGGGCTCGACAGCTGCACGCCGACGTGGTCGAAGAGGCCGTCCACCGGCAGGTACAGCGTGTGCAGCCCGGCCTGGAACCACACCGGTGTCCGGTCGATCAGCCCTTCGCCACCGTCCGAAGTGTAGTAATCGAGCTTGAGCAGGTACCGGCCGAGGACCGGGGTGTCCAGCGGGATGCGCACCAGGGTTTCCCCGATCGTGTACCCGCAGTTCGCGACCGGCCCGGGCACACCGCGGGAAACCGGGTCCACCCCGGTGATCCGGTGCGGGGTGCCCGTCGCGTCGAGCACGTGCATGCGGCCCGTCGGCTGGTCGAAGTGCGTGCCGGGCAGCAGGCCGACCACCCGGGAGGCCCGCGAGTCCGTGCCGAACCATTCGTGCACCACATCGGACGGGACGAAGGTGTCGTAGAAGACCAGTTCGGGATCTTCCGCGACGGCCGCCCGCACATTGGCGACGTACTGCCCGGAATGCTCGAACCGCAGCGGCGAGGAAAGGCGCGGGAAACCCACCGCGGAACTGGCGAGCAGAAGCACGCAGACGACTAGGGCGATCGGCCGTTCACGCGGACGGCCGGACGGCGCAGTCCCCCCGGGTGGCAGGAAGGCGAAGGCCCCGCACAGGGCGGCCGCCAGCGTCAGATCGGCGACGTACCGGGGATCGTCGCCCGCGGCCGGGCCGACTTCGCGCAGCCGGGTGAGCGCGAGCAGAGCGACGTCCACGGCGAACAGCGCGGCGAACAGGACCCAAGCGGTCCCCGCCCGCCTGCCGCCGACGCGCACGCCGGCGATCACCAGGCCCAGCGCGGCCGCCAGCAGCACGACGACGACCGCGAACGGCAACGGCGCCCAGGTCGCCCCCGCACCGGCGCCGGACCACGGCCCGCCGGCCAGGCCCGGCAGGAGCGTGTCCCCGAGCATCCGGCCGGTCAGGTCGGCGACGGTGCCCGCCGACATCGGCTGCGCACCCTGCCCGACCTGGCTCGACGTCACCACGAAGAAGACGGTCGCGAACCCGGCCAGCAGCACGGCGTGGCCCGCCCAGTAGCGGAGGTGCTCCCGGAACGAACGGCCGAGCAGGACGGTCACCCCGGCCAGCAGCACCGGGATCACCGCGGCCTTCTCGTAGAAGGCCAGGCCGAAGAGCGTCCAGGCGAAGGCGCCGAGCCACCACCGGCCGCCGTCGGCGAGGTAGCGGACGTGCGCGTGCAGGGCGCCCGCGGTGGCCAGCACCACCGGCACGAGCTGGAGACCGAACGACCACCACAGCGTCGGGACCAGCAGCAACGTCGACGCCGTGAAGACGGTGAACGGCACCAGGATCGCCCAGCGGCGGCCGAAGCAGCGCACCAGCAGGCACCAGAACAGCACCGTCGCGAGGGCCCGCATCAGCAGCAGCGGCGCCATCAGGAGGGGGAAGTTCAGCGGCGCCCACCACGTCAGCACCGCGGCGAGGAAGAACCCGCCGGGCTGCAGGTGCCCGTGGTAGTCCTGGAACAGGTAGCCGAGGTCGAACGGGCCGGCCGCGGCCGCCCGGTAGGTGACGACGAAGTCGTCCTGGGCGAAGCTCCCGTGCAGCGCCGCCCACGTGTGCAGCGCCAACGGCACCACCCCGGCGACGAACGCGGCGAGGACCAGGGCGGACGGTCTTCGGAGGGCCCGTGGCGCGGGCTTTTCGGTCTCCAGCAGCACGGGGATCCTCACTCACTTCTTGCAGGCGGGCGGCTGGCACATGAGCTTGCTCAGTGCCTGGTAGAAGACGTCGGAGATCTTGCGCGGGTCCGGCGTGGTGAAGGACTCGCCGCCGGTCGCGGCCGAGACCTGCCGCAGCTCGCTCGCGTCGATGTCCGGGCCGATGCCGATCCCGATCACGGGCAGCGGTTTGCGCGGGTCCTGCAGCCGGCCCAGCTCGGTGAGCAGGCCGGGCAGCCCGATCGAGTCGCCGTCCTCGTTGCGCCCGTCGGTGAGCACGACGACGACGTTGATCCGGCCGAGCTGCCAGCTCTGCCGGGCGTTCTGGTACGCGGCGAGGATCGAGTCGTACAGCCCGGTCGCGCCGCCGGGCTTGGGCTTGACCCCCTGCAGCGTCGCCACCGCGCCCACGGCGAGCTGCTGGGAGATCGGCCGCATCGGCAGCAGTTCCTTGTAGTCCTTGTCGCCGTCCAGCTTGGTCGAAAACAGCCAGAGGCCGATTTCGGTGGTCGGCTTGAACAGCCCGAGCCCCTGCGTCGCGGCTTCGAGTGTGAGGGCCATCCGGCTCCGGCCGGTGCCGGGCACGGTGGCGGCCATCGAGCCGGACACGTCGAGCAGCACCTGCACGCGGGCGCTGAGGTTCGCCCCGGCCCACGCTTGGAGCACGCCGTACATCGCTTCGGGGGCGGGCGGGCCCGCCGGGCGCGGTGCCGCGTTCGTGCGGGTGTCGGGCGACCGGTCGCCGAGCAGCTGCCCGGTCGGCGTCCGGAACCCGCCGTCGGCGAACGCCCTGGTGGCGGTCTGGTCGAGCAGGAGCCGCAGGAACCGCTCGGCCGCCGACCGCGAGGCCTCCGAAGCGCGCGGCAGCACGACGTACGGGTAGTCGAAGTTCGGCACACCGGCGGCCGGGTACGCGGCGACGAGCTTGCGGGCCAGCACCGACTGCTCCGAGGCCGGCCACGCGGTGAACGGCTCCTTCACCGCCGACAGCCTGCGGATCTCCTCGGTGAACGCCGCGGCCGGGTCGGGTGCGTCCTTGGTCAGCTGCTGCAGGCCGATCAGCGCGGAGATGACGGCCGGGTCGCGGCCCGGGTCGGGCAGCCCGACCGGGCTTCCCGCGAGGACGTCCGACCAGGACGGTGACTTCGCCGGCCAGCCCGCCTGCTTCGCGACGTCGTCGGTCAGCGCCAGCACCACCGGCGAGCTCGCCACCGACTGGCCGGACTCGGGCAGGTTCCACGCACCACCGTCGCGGGCCTGCAGCAACCACGTGCTCGACTCGGGCACCCAGACGTCCGGGCCATTCGCGCCGTTCGCCTCGAGGGCGGTCGCGGTGGCCGGCGAGGCGCTCGCGGTGACTTCGACGGAGTAGCAGTCCGGCTCGGGGACGGTCCGGGCGAGCGCGGCGAGCACCGGCGCGAGGTCCGGCGCGGCGGTGAGGTGCACCTGGGTGGTGGTGTCGCAGCCGCTGCCGGCCCACCGGTCCTTCAGGTACGCGACGCCGGCCCAGGCGAGCAGGGCGACCACGAGCAGCGCGCTGAGGACGACGACCCGTGCGTCGATCCGCCGGGCCCGCGCCGGGTGTGCCGCCATGCACGTCCCTTCACTCGTGAGGTGCTGGCAGCTTGCCAGCCGGGTGAGCGGGAAGCCAGTACCGGAAGCGGAACGTCACCATCGGCTCGTGAGCCGGGGGTGAAGGAATTGCGAGCTACGGCCGTTTTGGTGATGGACAATGCGGCGTAACGTTTTCCGCTTGACGACCGTCCCACGTGGGTAACTGCACCATGGCGGATCGCGGAAATGATTTCGCCGTCCCCGGAACGGCGATACGGCACCGAACGGAGACGCCCACCGTGCGCACCATGTACGACGCGGTCACCGCCGCGAACATCCCCGGCGACGCCCGGATGGTCGCGGGCTACATCGACCGCATCAGGCTGGCGCCCTGGTCGCCCGCGGACTGGGCGCGCTTTCCCCAGGCGATCAAGGTCACCATCGCCAAGAAGGCCGCGACGAACGACGGGCACGTCCTCGACGTCGAGGAGGGCGACGCGGACCCGCGCGAAGCGCCGGGCTGGGTCCGGATGCGCCGCGAGGCGGGCGCGGACCCGACGATCTACTGCAACCTCGCGACCTGGCCGGTGGTGCGGGCGGCCTTCTCCGCCGCCGGGGTCGCCGAACCGCACTACTGGATCGCCCACTACAACGGCGATCCCGCCATCCCCGACGGCGCGGTCGCCAAGCAGTACCGCGGGAACGTCGCACCGGGCTACGACGTGTCGTCCGTCGTCGACTACTGGCCCGGCGTGGACGGGACCGGATCCGTCTCGACTGGAGTGGAAATCATGGAGCGCATCACCGTCACCCCGCCGAACTCCGACGAGAACGCGGTACGGGTGTTCCTGTCCGGCAGCCCCGGCGCGGCGGTCGTCATCCGGCCCCGGCTCGGCGGCGACGGCTTCTCGAAGCCGATGTGGGTGGGCAACATCTTCGCCTGGGGCAACGACCACCAGGGCGTCGGCCACAACCCCGTCCAGTCGGCGGGGTACAACACCAGGCTCACTTCCCACCGGCGCTACGACCTGCCGGGTGCGGTGTGGGCCGACATCAACTACAGCTCGTCCGAGCCGTTCGAGATCGACATCGTCGGGTAGGTCTCACGCGGGCGGCAGCGCGCGGCACAGCGCGTCGAGGGCCGCGGCGTAGGCGTGCTCGGGCGGGGTCGCGTAGCCGACCACCAGTCCGTCCATTGTGGACATAGTGCTGCCCGGGTGCCGGAAGGCGGCCAGGCCGTCCAGCGCGAGCCCCTGCCAGGCCGCGGCCTTCAGCGCGGCTTTCTCGGTGCCCGGCGGGAGGCGGAGCACGGCGTGCAGGCCGGCGGCGATCCCGGTGGGCGTGACGTGCGGCGCGCGCTCGGCGAGCGCCGCCACGAGCTGGTCACGCCGACGGCGGTAGCGCTGGCGCATCCGGCGGATGTGCCGGTCGTACGCCCCGGAGGCGAGGAACTCGGCCAGGGTGAGCTGGTCGAGCGTGCTCGCCCACGCCTCGCGCTCGCCCTTCACGGCCAGCACCCGCTCGACGAGGTGCTCGGGCAGCACCAGCCAGCCGAGGCGCAGCGCGGGCGACAGGCTCTTGCTGACCGAACCGGCGTAGACGACGTGACCGGGATCCAGGCCCTGGACCGCGCCGACCGGCTTGCGGTCGTAGCGGAATTCGCCGTCGTAGTCGTCTTCGACGAGCACGCCGCCGGTCGCCCGGACGTGCCCGAGTACCGCGGTGCGGCGGTCGTGGTGCAGCGGGCCGCCGGTCGGGAACTGGTGCGCGGGGGTCAGCAGCACGGCCGGTGCGGTCAGGTCCTCGACGCGCGCGCCGTGTTCGTCCAGCGGCAGGGGAATCGTGCGCACCTTCGCGGCGGCGAAGATCGCGCGGTGGAACGCGAGGCCGTAGGACTCGACGGCGAGCGGCCCCGGCAGCACCGCCGGGACCAGCAGCCGCAGGGCGTGCGCGAACCCCGAGCACACGACGATCCGCTCCGGCGCCGTCCGCACGCCGCGGGCGCGCGCGAGGTACTGCACCAGCGCCTCGCGCAGCTCCGGGCGGCCGCGGGGATCGCCGGGGCCGAAAGCGTCGTGGGGCGCCACGTTCAGCGCCCGGCGCGCGGCCGCGAGCCATTCGGTGCGCGGGAACGACGTCGCGTCCGGCTGACCCTGCCGGAGGTTGTGCACCGGGGCCGTCGCTCCCGGAGCCTTTTTCGGCGTCCGGGCCGGGTGGAGGGGCTCGGCGCGCTCGGCGACCCGGGTGCCGGACCCCTGGACGGCGGTGAGCCAGCCCTCGGCGACCAGCTCGGCGTAGGCGTCGGCGACGGTGTTGCGGGCCAGCCCGAGGTCGGCGGCCAGCGACCGGTAGGGCGGCAGCCGGGTGCCCGGCGCGAGCCGCCCGGCGCGGACGGCGTCCCGCAGGGCGGCGATGAGCGCGGCCCGCTTGCCCCCGGGACCCGCCAGCTCGAGGTGCAGGTCGGCGCCGAGCCGCTCCCCCGAATTGACCCACGATTCCGACACGGAAATGCACCCTACACGCGGGTCAACGGGGCCCTAGATTTTGAATCATGACGAACCGGGTGAACTTCGCCAAGACCGCACCGAAGGCCTTCAAGGCCCTGATCGGCTTCGACGCCGCCGCCCGCGCCGGACTCGACCCCGCACTGGTCGAACTGGTGCAGATCCGGGCCTCCCAGCTCAACCGCTGCGCGTACTGCCTGCACATGCACACCTCGGACGCCCGCAAGGCAGGGGAAAGCGAGGAGCGCCTGCACATGGTCGCGGTGTGGCCCGAGGCAGGCGGCTTCTTCAGCGAGAAGGAGCAGGCCGCACTGGCCCTGACCGAAGCCGTCACGCTCATCGCGGGTGGCGTCCCCGACGACGTCTACGCCCGAGCCGCCGGCCAGTTCGGCGAAGAAGAGCTGGCCCAGCTGCTCGCGCTGATCTTCACCATCAACACGTGGAACCGCATCGCCATCACGACGGCGAAGGTGCCCGGCACGGACGAGCGGGCCGCCCGATGAGCCGCCGCCCGGCCGCGGTGCTGGCCCTGCTCGCGTTCGCCCAGCTGATCATTTCCCTCGACTACAACATCGTGTACGTGGCGCTGCCCGACATCGGCCGCGACCTCGGATTCACCGCCCAGAGCCTGCAGTGGGTGGTGAGCGCCTACGCCGTGGCCTTCGGCGGGGCGCTCCTGCTGGGCGGACGGGCCTGCGACCTGTTCGGCCCGCGCCGGGTCTTCGCGCTGGGCTGCGCGCTCTACGCCGGCTCGTCCCTGCTCGGCGGCCTGGCCGCGGGCCCCGGCTTGCTCGTCGCGGCCCGCGCCGGGCAGGGCCTCGGTGGCGCACTGCTCTTCCCGGCGACGCTGACCCTGGTCAGCACCAGTTTCGCGGCGGGCCGCGAGCGCAACCGCGCGTTCGCGGTGTGGGGCACCGCGGGCGGCAGCGGGATGGTCCTCGGGTCCCTGCTGGGCGGCGTGCTGACGCAGGCGTCCGGCTGGGCGGCGGTGTTCTTCGTGAACGTCCCGCTGGCCGCGGCCGCCGCGGTGCTCGCCTTTCCGCTGCTGGCGGCGGATCCCGCCCGGGAGCCCGGCCGCCGGTTCGACCTCGCCGGCGCGCTGACCGCGACGCTGGGCATCACCCTGGTCGTGTTCGCGCTCGTCGAAGGCCCCGAGCTGGGCTGGACGTCGGCGGTGGTCCTCGGGACGGCGACGGTGGGACTCGCGCTGCTGGGCGCGTTCGCGGTGATCGAACGCCGGGGCCGCGACCCGCTGCTCCCGATGCGGCTGGTGAAGGAACGCAACCTCGGCACCGGCGTGGTGGTCACGTTCCTCTACATGGGCACGTTCGGCACCCTGCTGTACTTCCTGACCGGCTACTTCCAGGGCGTCCACGGCTACGGCGCGCTGGCGACCGGGCTGGCGTTCGGCGTGCCGATGCTGGCGATCGCCGCGGGCTCCCAGATCGCGGGCCGGCTGGCCACCCGCTACGGAACCCGCCGGACGCTGGTGGCGAGCCTGGTCACCGGCGGAGCGGGCGCGGTGCTGCTCGGGCTGTCGATGACGGCGGACGCGTCCTACCCGGCGCTGGTCCCGGCGCTGGTGGTGCTGGGCCTGGGCCAGGGCGCGGGCTACACGCTGATGTTCGGCGCCGCGGCGGCCGGCATCCCGGCCGGGGACCAGGGCGTGGCCTCCGGCGTGGCCTCGACGGCGCAGCAGGTCGGCGGCTCGGTGGGCTTGGCGGTGTTCGTCGCGGTCGCCAACGCGGGCACGCACGGGCTGTCCGGCGAAGCCCTGCGATTGGCCACAGTGGACGGTCTGCGCACGGCGGTCCTGCTGGCCGCGGCCGGGATCGCGGTGACGGCGGTGGCCGCGCTGCGCTTCAGCCACTCTCCCCGCGCCGCGGCGGTCCCGGCCTCGGCCTAAGTGGTTGCCGTCGGTGACCACTAAGCGCCCCAAGGTGGCCTTCGGTGCGTCTGACGCACCGAAGGCCA
>NZ_JBEZYB010000071.1:0-40038 GCF_040638285.1 Amycolatopsis sp. NPDC026612 | reverse complement strand
AAGCGGTCCGGCACGGCGTCCGCGCCGGTGACGATCACGGCCGAGCACGTCGGCACCCGCATTACCACTCACGACCCGCAAGCGGTTGTCAGTACTGACGCTGCGGCAGCGCGGCCTTCGCCGACGCCTGGTCGAACTCGGTCTCCTGGGTCTCGATGCGCGCGGGCACCGACTCACCGGCGGAAACCTTCTTCACCAGGTCCATCAGCTGCGGGCCGAGCAGCGGGTTGCATTCGACGACGTGGTTGATCTTGCCGTCGGCCAGTGCGGTCAGCGCGTCCTTCACGCCGTCCACCGAGACGATCTTGATGTCCTTGCCCGGGACCTTGCCCGCGGCTTCGATGGCCTCGATGGCGCCGAGGGCCATGTCGTCGTTGTGGGCGTAGAGCACGTCGATCTTGGGCTGGGACTTCAGGAAGGCCTCCATGACCTCCTTGCCCTTGGCGCGGGTGAACTCACCGGTCTGCGAAGCCACGATCTTGTACTTCGGGTCCGCCGCGATGACGTCCGCGAAGCCCTTCTTGCGGTCGTTGGCCGGCGCCGAGCCCGTGGTGCCCTGCAGCTCGACGATGTTCACCTGGCCGGTGGCGCTGCCGTACTCCTTGGTCAGCCACTCGCCGGCCTTCTTGCCCTCGGCGACGAAGTCCGAGCCGAGGAAGGTCTTGTAGAGCGACTTGTCCGGCGAGTCGATCGCCCGGTCGGTGAGGATGACCGGGATGTTGGCCGTCTTGGCCTCCTTGAGCACGGTGTCCCAGCCGGACTCGACCACCGGCGAGAACGCGATGACCTTGACCTTCTGCTGGATGTACGACCGGATCGCGGAGATCTGGTTCTCCTGCTTCTGCTGCGCGTCGGAGAACTTCAGCTCGATCCCGGCGGTCTTCGCCGAATCCTGGATCGACTTGGTGTTCGCCGTCCGCCAGCCGCTCTCGGCGCCCACCTGGGCGAAGCCGAGCGTGAGCGCCCCGCCGGACGAGCCGGACGAACCACTACTTCCGCAGGCGGTGAGCAGCACGAGTCCGGCCGCCGCGGCCGCCGCGGCGGCCCATCGCTTCTTCAGCACGTTCACTCCTCGATCGACGATGATCTGTGGGAAAACCTTTGTGGGGAACATCGGGTGAGCTGTGTCTGATCAAAAAGGCTATTGCTTGTTAACGCTGACAATCCGTCGGGCCACCCGGCCCGCACCCGCCCGCCGCGCTACCGCGGTCCGGTGCTGTCGCGCACGATCAACTCGGGGACGACCAGGGCGCGCGCGTGCCGGTCGCCTCCGTCCATCCGTCCGGCCAGCAGGCCGAACGTACGCCGTCCGACTTCGATGAAGTCCTGGCGCACCGTCGTCAGCGGCGGCGTGAAGTACGCCGCCTCGGGGACGTCGTCGAAGCCCGCCACGCGCACGTCCCGCGGCACCGAGATGCCCGCTTCGGCGAACGCGCGCAGCAGACCCAGTGCCATCTGGTCGTTGCCGGCGAAGACGGCGTCCAGATCCCGTTCCTTGGCGAGGGATCGCCCCGCCTCGTAGCCGGAGCGTGAGCTCCAGTCGCCGCGGATCACCTGCGGGACCCCGACGCCGTGGCGTTCCAGGGTTTCCCGCCAGCCGAGCTCGCGATCGCGGGCCTCCAGCCAGTCTTCCGGCCCGGCGATGTGCCACACCGTGCGGTGGCCCAGCGCCAGGAGGTGTTCGGTGGCCCGGCGGGCGCCGTCGCGCTGGTCGACGGAGATGACCGGCACCGGTGCCGTCTCCCCGCCGCCGACGGCGACGACCGGGAAGTCCGCGGGTGCGGCTTCCAGGGCCCGTCCCGCGCTGACGTGCGGGGCGATGACGATGACGCCCTCGACCGCCTGGCGGCGCAGGTTCTCCACCGCGTCGGCGATCGAGGACCGGCCCGGCCGGCTGACGCTGGAGATCGTGATTGCGTACCCGGCTTCCCGGGCGGCGTTCTCGATGCCGTACAGCGTGCTGGCCGGACCGTACAGATTGGACTCGAGCGCAACGACGCCGAGTGTGCCGGTCCGCCCGGTGACCAGCGCGCGGGCCGCGGAGTTGGGGCGGTAACCGAGCTCCTCGATCGCCGCGAGCACCCGGGCCCGGGTCTCGGGGCGCACCGGACCGGTCCCGTTGATCACCCGGGACACGGTCATGTGGGACACGCCCGCCACCCCCGCGACGTCGGTCAGGCTCGGCTGGCGCGTCCCGGTCGCGGTCACCTTGACGGGGCCGCCGGAGCGGGGTCGTTCGGCCATCGGCGTCCCCTTCCGTCCGCTCCGACATGGTCTGCGTCACCTTTCCGGTGGCGACGCGGAGTTAGTGTTAGCGATAACACCCGCGGGGTCAACCCCGGCTCGCGTAACGGTCTAATCACGTGCCCTTCACATGCCCCTAACGACGAATTCGACGGCGCGACCTGCGCGGAGCGTCGTTTGAAATTCACCGCCCGTCAGCGCGGCCCGGTGTTCAAGCGCATGTTCGCCCCTTCCCTGCGGCCTACCACGACGGCCGGCACGCGTACGCGGAGGGACGAAACGGCGGACACCCACTCCCCGCCGCCGGGTCGTCCGGCCAGGTCCGCGGGCGTCCGTCCGGGTAGGCGAGTCCGCCGGTTCAGAACGCCACGGTGGCGGCCACCGGCAGGTGATCGCTGCCGGTCGCGGACAGCGTCCAGGCCGCCAGCGGACGCACCCCGGCGACGAAGATCTGGTCGATCCGGGCCAGGGGCAGCGCGGCGGGCCAGCTGAAGCCGAAACCGTCGCCGGCGTCGTCCTGCGCGTCGCGCAGCCGCGCGGTGATCGGCGCGAGCGCGCGGTCGCCGGCGGTGCCGTTGAAGTCGCCGACCAGCACGGTCCGCGGCGCGGATTCCGCGGCCAGGGCGTCGGCGAGCAGGCCAACGGCCTCGTCGCGGCCGTCCGCGGTGAACCCGGCGTCGAGGCGGACCCGCACCGAAGGCAGGTGCGCCACGAAGACCGCCACCGGCCCCTTCGGAGTGTCCACCGTGGTCCGCAGCGCGCGGGTCCACGGCATGATCGCCACCGGCTGGGTGTCGCGGAGCGGGAAGGTGCTCCAAACCCCGACGGTCCCCTGGACGGCGTGGTACGGGTAGCCGGCGACCAGGGCGTTCTCGTACTTCGGCACCTCGGACTTCTTCAGTTCTTCGAGCGCGATCACCTGGGCGCCCGCGGCGGCCAGCGCGCGGGCGGTGGCGGCCGGATCCGCGTTTTCGTCGTTCACGTTGTGCGACACGATCGTGAGGTCCCCGCCGCGCTCGCGCTTGTCGAAGAGCCTGCCGCCGAAGAACCCGCCCCAGACGAGCGCCGGCAGCAGGACGGCGACGAGGGCGAGCGCCGAGCGCCGGACCAGCGCCGCGACGAGCAGCGGCACGACGAGCAGGCCGGTCCAGGGCAGGAACGTCTCCAGCAGGCTGCCGGCGTTGACCGCCCAGTTGGGCACCAGCGGGTGCGCGAGCAGCACCAGGGCCGTCAGCACGGCGAAGGCTGCGGTGACGCGGCCGCGTCGCCACGTCCCGGCGCGGCGGTCCGGGGCCGCCGGCTCGATGGTCGCGGTCATCCGGCGGCCGCCGGCAGTTCCCGCTGGATCGCGGCGATGAGCTTCTCGCTGTTCTCCAGCGCGGCCCGCAGCCCGGCCGCCGGGGTTCCGCCCGGGCTCTGGTGGAGGACCACGCCGAGGATGAGGGCGCCGCCCCGGGTCCGCGCCGCCCACATCAGGGCGCCGCCGGCGGCGGTCGACGAGCCGGTCTTCAGCCCGATCACGCCGTCGCGGCCGAGCAGGGTGTTCGTGTTGACGACCGCGCCCGGCACGCCGTCGACCCGCAGGGCGGGGGTGGCGGCGATCGCGCGGATCACGGGGTTCTTCATCGCTTCGCGGGCCAGCCGGAGCTGGTCGGCGGCGGTGCTCGTGGTCGAGTCCTCGACGCCGCTGGCGCCGGTGTAGGTGGTGCCGGCCATGCCGAGCGCGGCGGCCTCGCGGTTCATCTTCGCGACGAAGGCGTCCTGGCTTCCCGCGTCCCAGCGGGCGAGCAGGCGGGCGACGTTGTTGCCGGACGGGACGAGCATCAGCGCCAGCAGGTCCCGTTCACCGAGCCGGCGCCCGGCGCGGACCGGCACGCTCGATTCCTCCGCCGACGTCGACTCGGCCTCGGCCTGCTCGTCGACGGTGATCTCCGGGCCGGCCTCGTCCGGGCCGAGCGGGTGGTCCTTCAGCACCACGTAGGCGGTCATCACCTTCGTCACGCTGGCGATCGGCACCGGCCGCTGCTCGCCGTGGCCGCCGAGCGAGCCGAGGTTCTGGACCTCGGCACTCGCCTGGCCCTCGGCGGGCCACGGCAACGGCAGGTCGACGACCGGCCGGGCGGCGAGCGCCCGGCCGGCGATCTCGGGCGGGAAAACGACCCAGCAGGCGGCGGCGAGCGCCACCGCCACCGCGGCGGCGACCCCCGCGACGACGGGCGGGATGCGGGTACGGGCCATCGGTCTCCTCCGGGTGCGGGGTGCGCTCGGGGAAGCGCACCCCGGTCACTTTGTCCGGAGAAGATCGCCGGTCCGTCGGGGTTGTTCGACAGGTCTGAACCAGAAATGTCCCGATTCCGTCACAGCGGCGCGCCGAAGGGGGCTCTCGCTCGCCACGGGCGAGGACAGCCCCCTTCAGGCCCACGCCGGTGCTCCGACGGGTCAGGGCGCCGAGCGCTGGATGCAGTCGAGGCTCAGGTCGAGCGGCGAGACGAGGTACTGGCAGATGTGCGACGCGTGCGACGCGTCGGTCTGCGTGCAGGCGACCGGCACGCCGAGCAGGTCGACCGAGCAGTAGGCGTAGAACTGGGTGGAGCTGCCGGGGACCATGTCCGCCGACGCCGGAGCCGCCGCGGCGACCACCGCGGAAACCGTGAGCGCAGCGGCCGTCGCCCAGGAAGCGATTCGGGTCTTCATCGTGCTCTCCTTCCGCAATCCCCTGTGTGCCAAGGGGTTCACGGAGAGGGTGCCCCGTCGAACGCCTCTTCAGCTCCGCGTCACCGGAAAGTGTCACGCCGCCCGCGCGTTCACATTCATGATCGTTGTTCATGCTGTTGACCGGCCCCGGGGTGGTGCCCTATAAAGAGAAGTCCGGGTGTCCGCCGCAACACCTCCGCCGCTTCCCTTACGGAGGTCATCGGTGTCCCTGCGAAAGTCGTCCCGCCGCGCCGTTTTCCTCGGTGCGGCCGGCATTTCCGCCGTCGTCGCGCTCACGGCCGCGGTCGGTGGCCCGGCGCGGGCCGCCGGGGTGAACCTCTCCGCCGCCTTCGCGCAGACCTCGGTCTGGACCAGTGGCTACGGCGGCGGCTACACGATCACCAACCGCGGTGACGCGGCCGCCACCGGCTGGACCGTCGAGTTCGACCTGCCCGCCGGCTCGGCGGTGAGCAGCTCGTGGAGCTCCGTGCGGACGCAGACCGGGCAGCACTACCGGTTCACCAACGCGGGCTTCAACGGCACGGTCCCGCCCGGCGGCACCGCGGGCTTCGGCTTCAACGTCGCGGGCAGCGGCCTCCCCGCCGGGTGCACCGTCAACGGCGTCCCCTGCGACGGCGGCGGGCCGGGGACGACGCCGCCGCCGACCACCTCGACGACACCCCCGGGCACGACCACCACCACTCCCCCGCCCGCGGGCGGCACCCTCGACGTCTCGACGGCCGCCCAGCTGCAGGCCGCGCTGGCGAACGCGGCGCCGGGACAGGCGATCCGGCTCGCGGCCGGTACCTACCGCGGCTCGTTCGTCACGACGAAGGCCGGCACGGCGGCCAGGCCCATCACGCTGGCCGGCCCGGCGAACGCGGTCCTGATCAACGACGGCCCGTCGGGCGACGCCCCCGACTGCCCGGTGCCGACGGCGGGCTGGGACTCCGGCTACGGCCTGTGGCTCTCCGGTGCGCCGTACTGGACCTTGCGGGGGTTCACCGTGCAGGAGTCCAAAAAGGGCATCGTCGTGGACGACTCGCCGCACACCACGATCGACGGCGTCACGGTCCACCACGTCGACGAAGAGGCAGTGCACTTCCGCCGCTCCTCGGCCGACAGCGTGCTGAAGAACTCCACGATCACCTACACCGGTCTGGTGCAGCCCGGTTACGGCGAAGGCGTCTACCTCGGCTCGGCGAACTCGAACTGGGGCTGCCACGGCAACTCCGGCGGCGTCGACCGCGGCGACCGGATCCAGGTGCTGGACAACCACATCGGCCCGTTCGTCGCGGCCGAGCCGATCGACGTCAAGGAAGGCACGTTCAGCGGTGTCATCCGCGGCAACACCTTCGACGGCCGCGGGATCACCGGCCAGAACTCGGCGGACTCCTGGATCGACGTCAAGGGCATCGGCTACACGATCGAAGGCAACACCGGGACGTTCGCCCCGCCCGGCACGTTCGCCAACGGCTACGAAAACCACAACACGAGCACGAGCCCGTCGTTCGACAACGGCTGCGGCAACGTGTGGCGGAACAACAAATCCGACCTCGGCGGGGCCGGCGACTACGCGATCAAGATCAGTTCCGTGTCGAAGTGCGCGGCGAACCCGAACGTGGTGTACGCGTCGAACACGGTCACGAACGCCCGCTCGGGGTTGACGAACATCCCGGTCACGCCGTGACCACGGTCACGGCACGATCGCGTCGACGTACCCGCCGTCCACCCGCACCGCCGCGCCCGTGGTCGCCGAAGCGAACGGGGAACTCAAGTACACCACCAGGTGCGCGATCTCCTCGGGCTCGATCAGCCGCTGCAGCAACGACTGCGGGCGGTGCTCCTTCATGAACGCCCGCTGGGCCTCGTCCCAGGGCAGGTCCTTGTCCACGAGCTCGTAGACGAAGTCCTCGACGCCGCCGGTGTGCGTCGGCCCGGCGATCACCGCGTTCACCGTGACCCCGGTGCCGGCCGCGTGCTTGGCGAAACCGCGGGACACACCGAGCAGCGCCGTCTTCGACACTCCATAGTGGATCATCTCGGCCGGGATGACGATCGCGGAATCGCTCGCGATGTACTGGATCCGGCCCCAGCTGCGGTCGGTCATCCCGGGCAGGTAGGCGCGGGTGAGGCGCACCGCGGCCAGGACGTTGACCTCGAAGTAGTGCCGCCACTCGGCGTCGGTGATGTCCAGCGGCTCCCGGGCGCCGAAGATGCCGAGGTTGTTGACCAGGATGTCGGCGTCCGGTACCTCCTCGACCACCTGGGCCGCACCGGCCTCCTCGGACACGTCGCCGGGGGCCGGCAGGAAGTCCGCGTCCGGCACGTCCTCACGCAGCCGCGCGATGGCCTTGTGGACGCCGGTTTCGCTCCGGCCGTTGATCGCGACCCGCGCACCCGCCGCCGCGAGGCCCGCCGCGATCGCCGCGCCGATGCCCTGGGTGGATCCGGTGACCAGTGCCGTCTTGCCGCTCAGATCGACCCGCATCGTGAAAGCCCTCTCTCGCTCGAGTGCTCCCCCGGCCGATTGAAGCACAGCTCGCGCACGTCCACCCGCTGGACGATCCGGCCGGAAAATCCGGTTGCCCTCCCCCGGCCGCCGGCCCACGATCGGCGCATGACCACGCACCGCACCCCGCTCCTGCCGACCGCCGCCGCGACTCCCGCGCCGGTCCGGCAGCAGCCGTGCCGTCCGCGGAGGTCGATCCTCCCCGCGCCGTGACCGGCGCGCTGCTCGCCGGCCTGCTCGCCGGCTACGGCATCGCGATCCCGGTCGGCGCCGTGGGCACGTACCTGGTGGCGCTCACCGCCCGCACGACCCTTCGGACCGGCCTCGCCGCGGCGTTGGGCGTCGCGACCGCGGACGGGGTGTACGCGCTGGTCGCCGTGCTCGGCGGCGCCGCGATCGCCGGGTTCGTCGCCCCGTTCGCCGGGCCGCTGCGGCTCCTTTCGGCGGCGGTCCTGATCGTGCTCGCGGCCCATGGCGCTGTCCGCGCGGTGCGCTCGCACCGCGCGCCGGCCACCCGCCCGGTGACGCCGCTCGCGCCCGGGCGCGCCTACGTCAGCCTGCTGGCCATCACGCTCGTCAACCCGGCCACGGTCGTCTACTTCACCGCACTGGTGGTCGGTGACCGCGCGGGCACCGCCGCCCCGGTGCCCGGCCAGGCGGTGTTCGTGCTCGCCGCGTTCGCCGCCTCGGCGAGCTGGCAAACCGCCCTCGCCGGGGGCGGGGCCCTGCTCGGACGGGTGCTCACCGGGTCGCGGGGGCGGCTGGTGACGGCGCTCGTGTCGAGCGCCGTGATCACCGCACTCGCCGTCCGGCTTGTCCTCTCCTGAGGCAGAAACCCTTACTCTGTAACGGTTTGTCCGGCTCCCGACGCACCGCGGGCGCGGTGCTGCGGGTGCTCTGGGCACTGGCCATGGGGCGGCGGTCGGCGTCCTGGCGTACGCGAACCGCCGGCCGACGGCCTCGAGCGGGTGCTGCCGGACCGGCCCACGTTCGGGATGGAGCTGCTGCACCTGACCGGCAACTTCCTGTTCCTGGCCGGTCTGGCGGGCATCATGGTCATCACCCGCCGGGCGCTGACGACGCGCGCCCGGCGCTGGGCGAAGGCGGGCGTCCGGATGCCGGGCCTGCACGGGCTGGAGCACCTGGTCACCGAGCGGGCGGCGTGACGCAGGTGAGCGTCGGCACCGCCCAGTCGGCGTGGTCCTGCCCGTTGCCGTCGCCGCCGTCGGTCACCACCAGGTCGAGGACCTGGGCGCCGGTGACGTCGACGTCGATCGGCACCGCCGCCTGGCCGCCCCGGACCACCGGCGTCGTGACGCGGGTGACGCCGTCGACCGAGACGCTGAAGGCGACGCTGCCGCCGGTGCCGGTTTCCCCGTCGACGCCCGCCGAAGCCGTCAGCCGGGTGCAGGTGCCCGCCAGGTAGAGCTGGACGTCGCTCGCCGCGTGGACGCCGAGGCCCTTGGCGTAGGCCGTGCCGCCGACGGTCATCGGCTTGCCGTCGCCCGCGCTCGCCTCGCCGTTGCTCGTGTCGCGTTCGACCGGGCCCCACCCGTTCGTCGCGGTGAGGAACGGCAGTGAGCTCACCGCGACCTGCCCCGCGGGCGGCGCCGCGGGCACCGCGCCCACGATCCGTTCCCCGGTCACCGAACCCGGGCGGCCCGCCTGCCGGTAGGCCACCGCAACCTTCAGCGCGGCGGTGTCCACAGTGGAGGGAGGGGTCACGGTCCACGTGAACGTCGCCGACTTCCCGCCGTCGATCCGCGGGACCGACGGCGGTGCCGCCGCCCCGACCGTCCACCCCGCCGGAGCGGTGAGCACCGGCTTCACGTCGAACGCGGGCGGCGCCCCGCCCGGCACGCGCACCGTCGCCGACGCGGTGAACTGCTGCCCGCCCGACGCGGTGTCCGGTGCGGTCAGCGACACCGCCGCTGCCGGTGCCGGCGGCATCGCGTACCGCGAGGGGTCGTAGCCGGGCGACGCGTTCTGCCGGACGGTCAGCGGCGAGCGGTAGCTGCCGTAGTTCGTCCAGGCGATCTTGCCGAGGCCGCCGGTGCTGCCGTCGAGGTTCCACACGGCGACGGCGATCGTGTTGCGGCCGTTGGGGTTCAGGATGCCGTTCGGGATCGGGAAGCTGTGCTGCGGCCCGAGGTAGTTCACGTACTGGCCGAGCTGCCAGCCGTTGACGAAGATCAGCGCGCGGTACTGCCGCGCCGGGTCGTCGGTGATCGTCAGGCCGAGCGAGGTGTCCTGGCCGCGCGGCAGATCCAGCTCCGCCGTCGTCCGGTACCACGAGACGCCGGGAGTGGCGTCCTTCGCCGGCAGGGACGCCGGCGCCCAGCCGCGGTCCGGGAAGCCGGGCAGCGACCAGCCTGCGCGCTCGCCGTACAGGCCGCCGGTGTTGAGCGGGCCGCGGACCGGGTCGAGCCCGGTCTCGCCGCCGCGGACGCCCTGCAGCCGCCACGTCACCGAGGTCAGCGGGGTCCCGGTGAGCCGCGCGGCGGTGAGTCCCCGTGCGGCCTTGTTGCCGTTGGCGGCGCCGTAGTCCTCCTCGTGGCCCATGTTCACCGTCAGCACGGAGATCTCGTTGTCCCCCGGCTTCAGCGCGCCGGCCGGGAAGCCGAAGGTGTGCTGCGGGGTGGTCGAGCTGCCGAGGAAGACGCCGTTGAGCCACGCCGAGAACGCGCCCGCCGGGCCGCCGCTCTGGCCGGACAGGGTGATCCCGGTCTGCTTCCCGTCACCGGTGAAGTGGCCGCGGTACCAGGTGTTGCCGGTGTGGAAGCCGTAGTCGTCGGCGAAGAGCACCGGTTTGGTGCCGAGCGCCGTCGAGCTGTTGCTGGTCTCCTTGTCCGCCACCGGCCAGGCCGAGTCGTCGAAGCCCGGCTGGCTCTCGGGCGACTCCTGCTGGTGTTTCCAGCCGGTCAGGTCGGGCAGCGTCACGGGTTTCGCGGTGGGGGCGACGCCGGTGAGGCTGCCGCTCGAGGTCGGCTTCGCCGGCACCCAGGAGCCGTTCCACAGCACCAGCTTCGCCGCGCTGAAGACCTCGAGCGCACCGTCGGTGCCGGTGTCGCCGGTCAGCGACAGGATGCCGTACTGGTCGGTCGCGGTCCGGACCAGGTGGGTGCCGCGGACCAGCACCGGGCCGGTCGCGGTGTCCTGGCGCCAGAACGTCGCCGCCGTCGCCTTGTCCGCGAGCAGCAGGAGCAGCGGGCGAGCGCCGGGGGCGGTGACGAGCACCCGGGTCAGGCCGTCGTGGGTGTAGTTCAGCCGCAGGTCGCCGCGGGCGGCGTCCCACGTGCTCGTCGCCGCGCCGTCGAGAACCTGGACGGTGGGCTGCTTCGCGAACCGCAGGACGGTCTCCCCCGGCCCGCCCTTGTCGCCGTAGAGCACGGCGACGTCACGGTTCCCGATCGCGGCGGTCGTCATGACCTCCGACGTCGAGTACTGCATCCGCGTGGCGCCGAGGTCGTAGCCGGCGACGAGGATCTTCGACTGGCGCCCGTTCAGCGTGATGCCGGTGCCGGGCTGCTGGGGCACGACCGGGTAGTAGTCGGTGCTGCCGGACAGCAGGTCGACGGCGTCCACCACGACGAACGCGCCGTTCGCCTTCGCGTTCTTCTGCCCGGTGACGACGATCTTCAGCGTGTGCGGCCCGGCGGGCAGGTCACGCACCTCGTAGCCGGTGATCTGGTTCTGCTTGCCGGCCGCGTAGAGGTCGACCGAGGAGACCTTCGTGCCGTCGAGGTAGACGTCGGCGATGCCGTGGCTCGGGTCCTTCGACGTCACCCACCGGATCCCGGTGCCGGTGAACGGGACGCTCACGCCGTCCCCGGCGACGTTCGAGAACGACTCGGTGTGCTGGTAGTCGCCGCCGGTGTAGTTGACCTCGGGCCCGACGTGGCTCCAGGTGCCGGTGTAGCCGGCTTCGGCCGCGCGGTCGTCGTAGGTGTAACCGGCGTGGGCGGCCAGGTCGAGCGCGACGGTCGTGGTGTTCGTGGCCGTCGACGTCGAGTCGCTGTGCCGCAGGGTGTGGAACTGCGTGCGGGTGTCCGGGTTGATCCGGGCGGTGTCGGTGAGCGCCGGATCGGTCAGCGGCGCGCCGGCCAGCCCGTCGGTCTTGGTCAGCGGGGCGACGGACTGGGTGAAGTAGCCGATCAGCTTGTCTTCGGCGTACTTCGGGTCGAACTGCCGCGCCTCGGTGATCGCCGCGCCGTAGTCGTAGGAGGTGTAGTTCTGCGGGATGGCGCTCCAGCCCCACGACGTCCCGCCGTGCAGCATGTAGAAGCTCTGGCCGGTCGCGCCGACGGCGATGTTCTGCTTGTAGAAGACGTTCGCGAACTGGTCGTTGATGAGCTGGGCGCACTTCTCGTAGCCGGGGCCGCCCCACGGGTCGAAGGCGCCACCCTGGAACTCGGCCGTGATCAGCGGCTTCCCGGGGACGTGGTCGTAACTGATGTCCGGCACGCCGTTCCACTTCGCCGGGTTCGAGCAGTCGAAGCCCTGCGGGTAGGAGTCGGCGGCGTCGACGTCGAGCGCGGCGTCCCCGGCGTTGAAGGTGCCGTTGTTGTTGCCGACCAGCGGGACGGTGATGCCGTCGGCGCGCGCTTTGTCCTCCAGGTGCTGCATGTAGACGCGGCCGTCGGCGTTGCCGTTGTAGTACTCGTTCTCGACCTGGTAGGCCAGCACGCTGCCGGTGCCGTTCGTCAGCTGGTGGCGGGCGATGATGCGGTCGATCTGCGTCTGCCACTCGTCGGAGTACTTCAGGTACACCGGGTCGGCGCTGCGGGTGTGGCCGGGCGTGGTGGACAGCCAGGTGGGGAACCCACCGCCGTCGACCTCGGCGTTGATGTACGGCCCGGGCCGCGCGATCACGTAGAGCCCGGCCTGCTGCGCCATGTCGAGGAGCTTGTCGAGGTCCCGGATGCCGGTGAAGTCGTAGACGCCCTGGCGCGGCGAGTGGTAGCCCCAGTCGAAGTAGAGCGACGTCGAGTTGAAGCCGGCCGCCTTCATCTTCTGGAAGATGTCGAGCCACAGGTCGGGGCTGGGCAGCCGGTAGGAGTGGAACTCCCCCGACCACAGGTAGGTCCGGGTGCCGTCGACCAGGAACGAATAGCCGTCGTAGGTGACGCTGTGCGTCGGCCGGGCCGCGGGCGCGGCCGCGGCGGTCGCGGACTGCGGGACGGCGATCCCGGCGAGGGCGAACAGGACGGACAGCAGAACGGTGAACAACGTCCGGCGACGGCGGCGGGCGGAGCGCATGCGGGGGCCTCCTGGAGCGGCGGGGACCACAATCGAACATGAACCTTTGCCGATCGCACAGAAGTGGTCAAGATACAACACCAGGATGGATCAGTGCGGACGTATTGTTAGCGCTAACATCACTCCGGCGAAAGGGATCCAGCGCCAGGAACCCACCCGGCCGCCGCCACTGCCACTGAGCCCGGTCAGCGGGAAGCGGTGCTCTCCCGCACGACGAGTTCGGCGGCCACCAGGCGCCGGGCTCCCGCGTCGCCGCCCGCCATCCGGTCTTCGAGGAGCCCGAAGGTGCGGCGGCCGACCTCGATGAAGTCCTGCCGGACGGTCGTCAGCGGCGGGGTGAAGTACTCGGCCTCGGGCACGTCGTCGAACCCGGCGACGTGGACGTCCTCCGGCACCCGGATGCCGGCCTCGGTGAACGCCCGCAGCACGCCGAGCGCCATCTGGTCGTTGGCCGAGAAGACCGCCTTGAGGCCGCGCTTGCCGACCAGCGCCCGGCCCGCCTCGTAGCCCGAACGCGGGCTCCAGTCGCCGCGCACCACCGCCGGCACCCGCAGGCCGCGCTCCTCCAGGGTCTCCCGCCAGCCGCGTTCGCGATCGCGGGCCTCCAGCCAGTCCTCCGGCCCGGCGACGTGCCAGACGGTCCGGTGCCCCAGTGCCAGCAGGTGCTCGGTGACCCGGCGGGCCCCGTCGTACTGGTCGACCGAGATCACCGGCACCGGCGCCGACTCCCCGCCGCCGACGGCGACCAGCGGGATGTCCGACGGCGCCGCCGCCAGCGCGCGCCCGGCCGTGATGTGCGGGGCGATCACGACGATCCCCTCGACCGCCTGGCGCCGCAGGCTCTCCACCGCGTCACCGATCGACGTCCGGCCGGGCCGGGTCACGCTGCAGATCGCGACGCCGTACCCGGCCTCTCGGGCCGCGTTCTCGATGCCGTACAGCGTGCTCGCCGGGCCGTACAGGTTGGACTCGAGCGCGACCACGCCGAGGGTGCCGGACCGGCCGGTGACCAGCGCCCGCGCCGCGGTGTTGGGCCGGTAGCCGAGCTTCTGCACGGCGACCAGGACCCGTTCGCGGGTTTCCGGACGCACCGGCCCGCTCTCGTTGACCACGCGCGAGACGGTCATGTGCGAGACGCCGGCCATGCCGGCGACGTCGGCCAGGCTCGGCTGCCGCGGCCCCGGCGGAGCGGTCCTCGTCTGCTCTCCCGGCTTCGCCCGGTCCACCACCCTGGCCCCCTCCACGTCGTGCCGTGCCACCACCCCCGAGACGGTACCGCCGAATCGGGGCCTTCCGGACGTCCCGCGCCGCTTCGGAACCCGCCGAGCGGAACAGAAAGCGCTTTCAGGACGGTCCCCCGCGCCGGGTGGCCGTCGCCCGGCTCGAGGCGGCCGGCCGGCCGATGAGGACGACGCCGTACCGGCGACCGCCTCGCCCGCTCGCCGGGTGCGGCCCGGGTCGCCGGCTTCACCGGCCGGACGCCGGGCCGCCGGACGATCGGCCGGGTCCCGGCGACAGTGTCGTCGAGGAGGCCGCACGGCCGGGGATGAGCGCACCGGGCTTCCCGGGGGCGGGGTGCGCACGCCCGCGACCAGCAGGCAGAGGCGCCGGCGTCTTTTTCGCCGACGTCTCCGGCGGCGCCGCGGTCGCCGTCGTCGCCACACTCGTCGTCAGGGCCGGCGGGGTCGCGGGTGGCGGCTCCACCGCCGCGGGCCCCGGCGGCCGCACCGCCGCGGCCACGCCCAGCGTCGCCGCCACCGCACCGGCGCACGTCGCGGCGAGCAGCATCGCGGTTCGTCTGTGCATACCCTGTTGTTGTCCGGAGACCGCCGCGGCGTTCTCGTCGATGTGGCGTGCGTCTCATCCGGACGAGTGGACGGGGACGCGGGCAGCGGGCCGCGACAACCAGTAGCGTGACCAGAATCGTCCCACGGCTGGACCGGCCCGACCTCGCCGCGCGGGATCCGCAGCAGATCTTCGCGCGGCTCTTCGACGAGTACGCCCCTCCCCTGCGCGGCTACCTCGCGGGCCGGGTGGGCGTGCACGCCGCCGACGACCTCGTGGCGGAGACGTTCGTCGTCGCCCTGCGAAGACGGGCGAGCTACGACCCGCAGCAGGCGCCCGTCCGCGGCTGGCTCTACGGGATCGCCACCAACCTGCTGCGCAACCACGTGCGCCAGGAGGTCCGCGGGTTCCAGCTGACCGCGAAGGCCGGCGTCGAAGACCGCCCGGCCGAAAACCACGACGCCGCGGTCGCCGGCCGGGTCGACGCGGCGGCCCGCCTGCGCGTGCTGGCGGCCGGGCTCGCCGCACTGTCCGAACAGGACCGCGACGTCCTGCTGCTCACGTCCTGGGCCGGTCTCGAACCGGCCGAAGTCGCCGAGGCGCTCGGCGTGCCCGCGAGCACGGTCCGCTCGCGCCTGCACCGCGTGCGCCACCGGCTCCAGGCCCTGCTCGTCCCCACCGAGGAGAACCACTCGTGAACGAACTCGACGAAACCCTCGAGCTGCTCCACCGGGAAGCCCGCACCGCCCCGGCCGACCTGTCCGCGGCCCGCGCCCGGCTGCAGGCCGAGCTCGACGCCGGACCGGCGGCCCCGGTCGTCCTGCTGCACCCGGAACGCCGGCACCCGAAACGCCTGCGCCGGTTCGCGCTGCCGGTCGCCGCCGCGGTGGCCGGTGTGGTCGCGGTGACCGTCGTCGTCTCCCAGCAACGCCCGGCCAGGCCGGTCGCGGCGCCGCCGGTGCCGACCGCGCCGGTCCCGGTCCCGACCGCGCCGGTCCCGACCCCGGCGGCCCCGGACGTCCGGCTGATGTCGGCGGTCCAGGTGCTGACCCGGGCCGCCGATCTCACCGTCGGCGCGGCCGATGCGCCGGTCGGACCAGGGCAGTTCCGGTACGTCGCCGAGCACACCTGGGTGGGGCGCGGCGTCCAGACCGGCGACCGCACCGGCTACACCTACCTGTGGGAGCAGGAGGTCGACCGCTGGATCCCGGCCGACGAGCACGACGTCTGGCAGGAGACGCGCAAGATCCTGACCACCGGGAAGTTCCTCGGCGGCTCGGTGCCGCAGGCGCAGGCCCCCGAGCCGGAGATCACGGACACCGACCAGGGACAGTGGCAGGGCCGGTGCGGCGACTTCTTCCCGAAGTCGAAGCCGCCGAAGAAGTGCGGTGACGCGACCGACTGGGACAGCCCGGCGTTCTACGCGGCGCTGCCGCACGACCCGGCCGCGCTGTACGCGAAGCTGCAGCAGCTGACGAAGCACCGTGGCTCGACGCCGTCGGTGATGTTCCACTTCGGGATCGAGATCCTCCGCGCCGGCCAGATGCCGGCGCCGCTGCGGGCGCAGTGGTACCGGGCGCTGGCGAAGATCCCGGGCATCACGGTCCTGGCCGCGGAGGCCAACCTCGACGGCCGCACCGGCGTCGCCCTCGGGCTCGACGACCGGCACGAGATCCGCCAGCTGATCATCGACCCGGTGACGGGCGCGTTCATCGGCGAGCGCACGGTCGCCGGGGCGGAGCCCGACGAACCGTGGATCAAGCCGGGCACGGAGATCGGCGCGAGCGCGATCACCACCGCGGTCGCCGATCGGCTCGGCGAAGTCCCGCCGAAGTAGCGATCGCCCGCCGGCCGCCTCGGCACGAGGGGGCCCGCGCGGGCGCGGCTCAGTGCCGGGCGAGGCGCACGCAGCAGAAGCCCGGCTGCGGGTCCAGCCGGGCGCGGAGACCGCGGTCGCCCACGCCGTCGAGCATGCCTTCGACCAGGCCGAGGTTCATCTCGCACACCAGCCGCGTGTGCGTCGCCGCCAGCCGGTGGAACGGGCAGTTGCCGAGCAGGACCTCGCCGCCGTCGACGCGTGGCTCGAAGCCGTGTTCTTCCAGCGTGCCGACGATGTCCGGGGCGCCGGCCGCGAGCTCCGCCCCCCGTTCGCGGGCGCACCGCGCCAGGATTTCCCGTGGCGAGCCGCCGGTTTCGTCGGCCTCCTCCACCGCGGACGCGAGGAGCTCGCCCGCCAGCTCGTACTGGCGCTCGGGCAGGGAGACGCTCACCTGCCGGTCCGACCTGCGGTACAGCTTCGCCGGACGGCCCGCCCCCGGCCCGCTGCGCCCGGTGCGGCGCTCGTGGCCGACGGTCAGCAGCCGCTCCTCCACCAGGCGGTCGAGGTGGAACGCCACGGTCGCCCGGGGCACGCCGAGGGCCGCGGCGACGTCGTCCCGGCTCACCGGCTCCGGGCGGCGGACGACGTACTCGTACAACCGGCGCCGGGTCGGCTCGTCGAGCGCTGCCACCGCGGCCAGCGCGCCTGCCTGGGTTTCCTGCATCACCGCATTCTAAAACACACAACTGTTGACGAAAACCCCCGGGAGCTTCTAACGTCGAGCCGACTTGATTTTAGAAGGAGGCACGCCCGTGACCGTCGAACCCGTGAGCGCCCCGGTGCCGCTGCGGCACCTCGGTGTCGTCCACGACCGCGGCACCGTCGACCTGGCCGCGGCGGAGCGCGCGGTCGCCGACCTGCTGCGGGCGCTGGGGAAGGACCCGTCGTCGGTGCACCTCGGCGACACGCCGCGGCGGGTGGCCAACGCGTACGCGGAAATGCTGCAGCCGCGCGACTTCCAGCTGACGACGTTCCCCAACGACGAGGGCTACGACGAGCTCGTGCTGGCGAAGAGCATCCCGGTGCAGTCGCTGTGCGAACACCACCTGCTGCCCTTCCGCGGCGTCGCACACGTCGGCTACCTGCCCGGCGAGCGGATCCTCGGGCTGTCGAAGCTCGCCCGCGTCGTCGAGATGTTCGCCCGCGACCTGCAGGTGCAGGAGCGGCTGACCAAGCAGGTCGCGGACTGGCTGCAGGAACACCTGGCCCCCCAGGGTGTCGGCGTGGTGATCGAAGCCGAGCACCTGTGCATGTCCCTGCGCGGCGTCCGCGCGAACGGCGCGCTGACCGTGACGTCGTCGCTGCACGGCCTGCTGCGCGAGGAACCCAAGACACGGCAGGAGTTCTTCGCCCTGACCGGGGTGAGCGGCTGATGGACACCTTCGTCGTCGCCGGCGCCGGGCTGACCGGCGCCAAGGCCGCGGAAACCCTGCGGGCCGAAGGCTTCGCCGGGCGCGTCGTCATCGCCGGCGCGGAGCCGGACCTGCCCTACGAGCGGCCGCCGCTGTCGAAGGGCTACCTGCTCGGCCAGGACGACCGCGCGTCGGTGTTCGTCCACGACGAGAAGTGGTACGCCGACCAGGGCATCGAGGTGCTGACCGGCCGGCGCGTCACGGCGCTCGACCGGTCCGCGCACGAAGTGGAACTGGCCGGCGGCGAACGCCTCGGGTACACGAAGCTGCTGCTGGCGACCGGCGCGTCGCCGCGGCGGCTGCGGGTGCCCGGCAACGACCTGGACGGCGTCCACTACCTGCGCCGGCTCGCGCACGCCGACCGGCTGCGCGACGCGCTGGCCGCGGGTGGCCGGGTCGTCGTGGCCGGCGCGGGCTGGGTCGGCCTGGAGACCGCCGCGGCCGCCCGCCACTACGGCTGCCCGGTCACCGTCGTCGAGCCCGGCCCGGCCCCGCTGCACGCCACACTCGGGCCGGAGCTGGGCGGCTTCTTCGCCGACCTGCACCGCCGCCACGGCGTGGAGCTGCGGTTCGGCACCACAGTGACCGGCTTCGCCGGGGACTCCGCGGTCTCGGCGGTGCTCACCGACGACGGCGAGATCCCGGCCGACGTGGTCGTCGTCGGCATCGGCGCCCGGCCCGAGACGCAGCTGGCCGCCGACGCGGGCCTGACCGTCGACGACGGCATCCGCGTGGACGCCGGTCTGCGCACCGACGACCCGGACGTCTTCGCCGCGGGCGACGTCGCCGCCGTGTGGCAGGAACGCTACGGACGGCACGTCCGCGTGGAGCACTGGGCCGCGGCGACGAACGGTGGCCCGGCGGCGGCCCTGGCGATGCTCGGCCGCGAAGTCGTCCACGACGACCTGCCGTACTTCTTCTCGGACCAGTACGACGCCGGCATGGAGTTCACGGGCTGGTTCCCCCCGGGTGGCTACGACCGCGTCGTCACCCGCGGCGATACCGAGGCGTTCCACGCGTTCTGGCTGGCCGGCGGCCGGGTGGTCGCCGGACTGCACGTGAACAAGTGGGACGATGGCCTCGACGCGGTGCGCGAACTGATCCTCAGTGGACGGACGGTGGACCCGGCCCGGCTGGCCGACCCGGCCCAGCCGCTCACGGAGTAGGAGCGGGCCCGGGAGTGTCCACCCGGGACCGGCTAGTCCTCCCGCCGGTGCCGGCCGCGCCGCGCGCCCGCGATCGCGCGCACCCGGGTGGCCAGGTCTCCGCGGCGTGCCCGGCGCGCGTACTCCAGCAGCGCCTCCGCCTGGGCCTGCGGCAGCCATCCCCGGTCCGCGCCCGCCTCCAGGCGGAGCAGGTGCGTCACCAGCTCCCGCGACTCCACGTCGTGCTCGCCCGCCAGCTCCGCGAACCGGCAGGCGGCCTCGGCCTCGCCGTCGCACCACGCCGTCATCGCGAGCAGCGTCGCCGTCGCCGTCAGGATGTCGCCGCGGTGGACGCCTCCCTCCGCCGCCAGGTGCTCCGCCAGCTGGAAGCTGCGTGCGCCGATGCCGCCGGCCCCTTCCCGGCGCACCGCGTCCGCGAGTGCCCGGATCTGCTGCGTGACATAGTCCCCGCCCGACAACCCCGCCATGCCGTCCCCTCCGCCGCGCACGCAATCAGTGCGTCACCCGACAGGTGTACTCCATCGGCGGCCGGATACGTCGGACGCCCCACCGGTTACGTCCGAACAGGCGTTGATTCAGCCCGATCGTCCCGGTTCGGCGCGGCGCTGGGACATGTAGACCGCCGCCGAGGTGCGCCGCTCGACGCCGAGCTTGTGCAGCACCGACGAGACGTAGTTCTTCACCGTCTTCTCGGCCAGGAACAGCCGCTCGGCGATCTGCCGGTTGGTCAGGCCCTCCGCGACGAGGTCCAGCACCCGCCGCTCCTGCGGGCTCAGCTGCTCGTACCGCGGGTCGGGGGCCGAGACGTTTTCCCCGCGCAGCTTGTTCATCACCGACGCCGTGAGGTTGGCGTCGAGCAGCGAGCCGCCCGCGGCGACCGTGCGGACCGCCTCGACCAGCGACCGGCCGGAAACCTGCTTCAGCATGTACCCGGCCGCGCCCGCCATGATCGCCCCGAACAGCGCGTCGTCGTCCGAATAGGACGTCAGCATCAGGCAGGCGGGTGGCGGGTCCACGGTGGACCGGATCTCCCGGCACACCGCCACGCCTTCGCCGTCGGGCAGCCGGACGTCGAGGACGGCCACGTCCGGACGGGCCTGCGGGATCCGCACCAGCGCCTCGGCCGCCGTAGCCGCCTCCCCGACCACCTCGATGTCCGCCTCGGACTCGAAGACGGTCTTCAGCCCGGTGCGGACCAGCTCGTGGTCGTCCAGCAGGAACACCGCGATCGTCATCGTCCACTCCCCTGGTCGCCGGCCGCCGCCGGCAGTTCTGCGGTCCATTCCAGCCGGGAACCGCCGTCCGCGGCGGCCGCCAAGACGCAGTGCCCGCCCCACCGGGCCGCCCGCGAAGCGAGGTTGGCCAGGCCGCTGATCCGGCCGGCTCGCGGCGGCGGGCCGACCCCGTCGTCGCGCACCACCAGCGTCAGCCGCCGGCCGAGCCGGTCGACGGTGACCTCGACCGACGACGATCTAGCCTCGGCGTGCCGGGCGACGTTCGTCAGCGCTTCCCGCAGCGACGCGATCAGATCGGAGCGGACCGCGTCCGGCACCGCGGCGTCCAGCGGCCCGTCGAAGCCGACCCGCGGCTCGAACCCGAGCGTGTCCCGGGCGTCCACGGCCACCCGCAGCAGTTCCGCGCGGAGGCTGCCCTGCGCCTGCGCGGGCGCCTGGAGCGAAAAGATGCTGTTGCGGATCTCCCGGATCGTGCCGTCGAGGTCCTGGGCGAACCCGGACACGCGCGCGGCGACCCCCGCGTCGGCGATCAGCCTGCTGACCCCCTCCAGCCCGAGCCCGGTCGCGAACAGCCGCTGGATCACCAGATCGTGCAGGTCACGGGCGATCCGGTCCCGGTCCTCGAACACCGCCAGCTGCTGGCGCGCATCCTGGGCCCGGGAGAACTCGACCGCGAGCGCGGCATGCCCGGCGAACGTCTCGGCCAGCTGGACGTCGGAGTCGGTGAACGGCGACCGGTCGCGGAACTTCGCGACCACCAGCACCCCGAGGGTCTCCTCGCCGACGATCAACGGCACCGAGATCGCCGAATCCAGGTCCTTGATCATCGCCGGCATCGGCCCGTCGTGGTCGCGCTGCTGCTCCTGCACGTGGTCGCCGTAGTCGCGCACCACCACCGGCTGCCGGGTGGTGAACGCCATCCCGGTGGCGGTCCCTTCGGTCGGCACGGTCAGGCCGGTCAGGCGGTCGGCGTCCTCGCCCGGCGGCTCGACGACGTCGAACACGAGCCTGCCGGGTCCGTCGGGCCGCGCGATCGCGCCCGCCGTCCCGCCGGCCACGACCCGGGCGCGTTCGGCGACCAGCCGGAGCGTGGCCCGCAGGTCCTGGACCGCGAGCAGGGCGCGGGTGACGTCGTAGGACGCTTCGAGCCAGCGTTCCCGGCGGCGCATCCGGTCGACGAGCAGGGCTTTCTCGACGGCCATCCCGGTGGCCGCGCTCAGCGCGCCGAACACCTCGCGGTCGCGGCGGCCGAACTCCGCGCCGTCGCCGGGTTCGACCGCGAGGGTACCGAAGGTGCGCGTCCCCACGCCGACCGGCAGCTCGACCGCGCCGGCACCGAGCGCCCCCCGGCCGTACTCGGCGACCCCGCCCTCGGCCAGGACCAGCCGGCCGCGCCGGGCGCCGAGCAGTTCGCACGTCACCGTGACCGCGCGGTCCAGCAGGGCCGGCAGCTCCAGCTCGCGGGCGATGCCGCCCACCGCCGCGAGGATCGCCGGCATGCTGAGTTCGTCCGCCACTTCCGTCGACCCCGCTGGCTCCGCCCGAATCCCGGGCTTGCCCCGGGGCCGTCAAGGGTCCCACACGGCACTGCCCATGTCGGCCCAATCCGGTTCGTCCATCCGGTGGGTCGGTGACGGACGCTGCTCCGTTACAGCAGCCGCAGGATCACTCCGCGTGACAAACGATGCGGTGGCCGGTGATCGTCTCGGCCGGGACGCGCAGGTACCGGTGGCCCGTCCGGGTGGCCCCGGGGCACGGGCAGGCGGTGGCGCCGAAATCGACGGCACCGGACTCGGTGGCCCGGCCCAGCAGGCTGACGTACCAGCCGGCGCCGAGATCGGCGGCGAGGTCGTCGGCTTCGAACGCGACGACGGCGTCGCGTGCGCCCGCATACAGCGGGCTGCCGGCCGGCACGGCGAACACCACGGCGTCGTCGACCACGGTGAACCGCACCGGACGCACCGCCGGCATCGCCCGGTGGGTGAAGATCACCCGTCCGAGGCTCGCCGTCCGGAGCAAGGCGAGGCACTGCTGCCGGTCGAGCAGCAGCCCGAAGCCCACGTCTTCCACCATTTGCGTCCCTGTGTTTCCGCTGTGAAATCCCCGGCCACCAGCGTGATCGGCGGCCCCAGGTCGCCGATAGGGCCGTTCGGCCCGGCCACCCGGGCGGCCGGGAGGCGACGCGGGCCCGGCAGATCCGGGCCCGGAGCACCAGGGCCGGAAGACCCGGTTCGCGACGGCCGCCCGGCCGGTGTGGCCGCCACGCGGAGTGACCTAGCGTCGTGACCGTCCGTTGTCGCGAAGCAGGAAGCAGGGGTGGGCCGATGCCGCCGCGTTCCGCCGAGGGTGGTCCCGCGCCCACGGCGACGTTCTCCCTCGACCCGGCACTCGTCCGGTCCGCGGTGCAGGGCAACCGCACCGCGGTGGCGGGGCTGCTGCACGCGCTGCGGCCGCTGGTGTTCCGCTACTGCCTGGGCCGGCTCCGCACGTGGCAGGACGGTTCGTCCGACGCCGAGGACTGCGCCCAGGACGTGCTGCTCGCGATCGTCCGCGCCCTGCCGGGGTATCGCCACGACGCCGAGGGATTCGTGCCGTTCGTCTTCGGCATCGCCGCGCACAAGGTGGCCGACTTCCACCGGCGCCGGGCCCGCGACCGCACCAGCCCGGTCGCCGAACCGCCCCCGGGCCGGGCGGACGGCGCGGACCCGACGAGCGAAGAGGCCGAGCGCGCCGCCGCGCTCGACTGGTCCTCCGGGTTGCTCGACACGCTTCCGCCGCGCCAGCGCGAAATCCTCGTCCTGCGCATCATCCTGGGCATGACGGCCGAGGAAACGGCCGCCGCGGTCGGCCTCGCCAGCGCCGGCGCGGTCCGCGTCGCCCAGCACCGCGCCCTCGCCACGCTGCGGCGCAGCCTGCTCGCCCACAAAGGGGCGGCTTCCTGAGGGTTTCGCGGATCCGGCGTCGTGAATGGGGCCGAAGGTCGCCGTTCTCGCATTTCACGGCCATTCCCGCGAACCCCCGCACCGCGGGCATTCCGCACGCCTCACCCAGGGATACGGATGCGGGTTCACCTCGGTTCAAAGTTTTTTTCGCGACTTCGCCGGGCCAGGACAATCCCCAGGTCAGAAGCCCTTTCAGTCACCGAGACGACACCCCAGCCTGACGGTTCGTAACGGCGAAAAGAACTTCTTGCCCGATGTCAAGCGCCCGTGTAGCTTGCATAACGGAACGATAACCAGCCGGTTGACGGCGCGTCCACGGGCAGGTGAGTCGCGCATCCACTGATGTCGGGTCAGTGGACCAGCCGGGCATCGTTCCTGCCGACGCCTGCTTTGAAAAAGCCGTTGAACGAAACCGTTGAAGGAACCCCGCCTGACCGCCGCCGAGCCTGGGGCTCGCACCGGTCGGTGCCGTGCGTTCCCGCCAGCCCGACACCGGAGGATTTTCCATGTCCCGCACCCAAGGACGGCATCGCCTTTCCCGCAGAACGAAGATCGCGACCGGCGGCCTCGCGCTCGCCATCGCGGTCGGCGGCATCGTCGTCGCGACGACCACCGGCCACACCGGTGAAGCCAGCGCCGACGAAGCGAACCCCGCCTTCTTCGTCGACATCCTGAAGGTGAAGCCGAACCAGTTCGACCCACGCCCGGTCACCGGCGCGGCGACGGGCACGTTCACCGTCGATTGCGGCCGCAACGAGAACCAGCACTTCAACCCGGACAACTTCATCGCCCAGCCCGGCGTCCGCAACGGCGCGCAGCACCTGCACGACTACGTCGGCAACCTCTCGACGAACGCGGACTCGAACAACAAGAGCCTCGTCAAGGCGGGCACCACCTGCAGGAACGGGGACAAGTCCGCGTACTTCTGGCCCGTGGTCCGCATCGACACCGGCGAAGAGGAGAAGAACGAGCCCGCCAAGGCGCCCGACGGCGACCGGGCGCAGGCCGACCGCGAGGCGAAGACCGTCCAGGTGGCTTGCCCGGACGTCGCCAGCAAGCTGACCGACATCCCCGACCAGGCCATGGCCGAGGTCGACGGCAACCTGGACCAGCTCGACTCCCAGAGCGACGAGGCCAACCAGCGCATCGCCGCGACCCAGGGCCAGGGCGGCCAGGACTTCGTGCGCAACGCGATCCTGAACCCGCTCAAGGACCGGCGCACCGCGATCCTCGAACGGATCGCCATCGCGATCGGCCGGTTCGCGCAGAAGCCGCGTGACCTGGGCGGTCTCGCGCCGTGCGCGACGAAGCCGGGCAAGGACACCGGGACACCGGCACCGCCGCCGAGCAGCACCGCCGGAGGTGCGCTGCCCGGCCAGGACGAGAACAACGAGCTGCCCGGCAACGACGGCAAGATCCTGCGGCCGCAGCGGGTGCAGCTCACCTTCCGCGGCAGCCCGGTCGGCAAGGTCGTGGCGATGCCGCGCTTCCTGCGCGTGCTCTACGGCGACGCGAAGGTCTCGACCAACGGGCCCGCCAACGCGCGGGCGAGCTGGACGTGCACCGGCTTCGAAAACCGCGTCACCGACAAGTACCCGATCTGCCCCGACGGCAGCAAGGTCAAGCGCATCCACACCTTCCCCAGCTGCTGGGACGGCAAGAACACCGACAGTGCCAACCACCGCACGCACATCGTGTTCCCGGACCAGTTCGGCCGGTGCGGCAAGGGGTTCAAGGCCGTGCCGCAGCTGCAGGTCTCGCTGACCTACGACATCCCGCGGGACATCCAGCTGAAGAAGCAGTACAAAGTGGACGCCTTCCCGCAGGAGAAGCACAACCCGCTGTCCGACCACGACGACTTCGCCAACGTGATGTCGCAGCGGATCATGAACGGCCTGGTGAACTGCGTGAACCGCGGACGCACCTGCCGGGCGTGACCCGGGGATCGGCGGCGCACCCGGGGATGGTGCGCCGCCGGCCCGCCTCGCCGTAACGCCCGGCCGGGTGACCGCGACTCACGAGGGTCCGACGCCGGGAGGAAACATGGCGAAACGTCTCGTGATCTGCTGCGACGGCACCTGGAACACCCTCCGCCAGCCGGCTCCGACGAACGTGGGACAGCTCCAGAGGGCCGTCGCGCCGACCGACCCGGACGGGGTCGAACAGCGGGTGCACTACCGCGAAGGGGTCGGCACCGGCAAGCTGTGGGACCACCTCCTCGGCGGCGCCTTCGGCGTGGGCCTTTCGGCGAAGGTGCAGGACGCCTACCGCTTCGTCGTCGAGAACTACGAGCCCGGCGACGAACTCTTCTTCTTCGGCTTCAGCCGCGGCGCCTACACCGCGCGCAGCACCGTGGGCTTCATCCGCAACTGCGGCGTCCTGCGCCCCGGCGAGGCCGGCCGGCTCGAGGAGGCCTACGAGCTCTACCGGGCTCGCGACAAGGGCACCACCGGCCCGGAGAGCCCCCGGGCCCGCGAGTTCCGCGCGAAGTACGCCCGCGAAGACCGGACGCCCATCCGGTTCGTCGGGGTCTGGGACACCGTCGGTGCCCTGGGCATCCCGCTCAGTGGCGGCCGGCTGCTCCACCTGCTGAACAAGCGCTGGCAGTTCCACGACATGGAGCTCACCTCGATTGTGGAATCGGCGTTCCAGGCGCTCGCGGTCGACGAGCACCGCCGGTCGTTCAAGCCGGCCGTCTGGGCGCCGTCATCGGCGGCGAACGGTCAGGTGCGCGAACAGGTCTGGTTCGCGGGCGCCCATTCCGACGTCGGCGGCGGCTACCCGCAGCCCGCCCTGTCGGACCTCACCCTCCGGTGGATGACCGCGCGCGCCGGGAAGTGCGGCCTGGCCTTCGAACCGGATGCCTTCGCGGAGCTGGCCGCCCGGAACGAACTCGGCGAACTGCACAATTCGCTCAACGCGTTCTTCCGGTGGTTCGGCTCCGCCTCCCGCGAGATCGGCCGGGTGGATCCGCCGACGGAGTTCGCGGGGGCGTGCGCGCTGCACCGCCACGACCGCATGCGGCCGCCGTACCGTCCGGGAAACCTCCTCACCTACCTCGCGGATCCGGCGCACCGGATCATGGAGGCCTGACGCCGGCGTCCGTTACGGCATTCGGCGTAACTTGGCCTCAGCCTGTCACGCGGGGACGGGTTCCGTCGATACGTCGGCGGGGATCTTCGTCATGGGGCGAAGAGCACCCTGCGAGGGGGCGAGTTTCGTGCTGTTTTCTTTGCGATCCCGCGGCCGGATCGGCGTGGTCACCGTGCTGACCGCGGCGCTGGCGGCGGTGGTCCCGGGCGTCGCGCAAGCGGCGGCGCCACCGGCCAACGACGACTTCGACGCCGCGGCCGCGGTCACTTCCCTGCCGTTCACCACGCAGGAGGACACCGGAGCGGCCACCAAGGCCACCGACGATCCTCTGTGGTGCGAGGGGTACGCCACGACCGGGACCGTCTGGTTCAGCTACACCGCGACCCAGGACGGCCTGCTCCGGGCGACGACGGCGGGCAGTGACCACCGGACGATGCTGTCGGCGAACACCGGGCCGCGCGGCGGGGTGCAGAGCGTCGCCGACGCCTGCGACTACGGGTCCGCCCCGGCCATCACGTTCCGCGCGACGGCCGGGACGACGTACTCCTTCCTGGTCGGCGGCCTCGACCAGCCCGGTGGCGCGCTGACCTTCGCGCTCGACACGGTCGCGCCGGCGCCCAACGACGCGTACGGGACCGCCGAGCCGGTGACCACCCTGCCGTTCACGAGCCAGCCGGACCTCTCGGTCGCCGCGGCCGAGGCCGGCGAGCCGGAGTCGAGCTGCGTGGACGACGAGGGCGCGCCCTCGGTCTGGTACTCCTACCCGGCTTCGGATGCGCCGCACGCGCTCAGCGCGCGGGTCGAGGGCACCGACGCCACCGTCACCGTCTACGCCGGCAGCTCCCTGCCGGAGCTGACCCAGGTCGCCTGCGCGCGGCCGAACTCGGTCCGGCCGGCCCTGTTCCGCACGAGTCCCGGTACCGGCTACGCCATCCGCGTCACGGGGGCGCACCACGGCTACGGGCCTTTCCGGTTCACCCTGGCCGAGACGCCGCCGCTGAACCCGGACGTGTCCGTCTACCCCTCGTCCGCGACGGTGTTCGACAACGTCGGGTTCTCCGCGTCGTCGTGGAACGACATCGACCGGCCGCTCGGCGGGACGTGGGACTTCGGCGACGGCACGACGGCCCCGGTGGGCACCGACACCGTCTACCACCGTTACGCGGCCGACGGCGTCTACTCCGTCACGCTCCACGCGACGTCTCCCGACGGGCGCACCGCGACCGTGACCAGGTCGGTCACGGTGACCACGCACGACGTCGGGATCGCGAAGTTCGTGGTCCCCTCCTCGGCGCGGCAGGGTGAGAGCAAGCCGGTGTCGGTGGACGTGACCAACACGCGGTACGCCGAAACGGTCACCGTCGTGCTGTCGAAGCGGTCCACGAACTACTGGACCGAGGTCGGCCGGCTGACCCTGCAGGTGCCCGCGCGGGCCACCGGCAAGGTCCGGTTCCCGTTCGCCTACACCTTCACCCCGGACGACGCGCTCGCCGGGAAGGTCGCGTTCCGCGCGGAGGCCGAGCTGGAGTACCCGTCGGCCGATGCCCTCCCGGGCGACAACGAGGCGATCTCCGTCGCCACGACCGTCAAGCCGCCCGCCACGCGCATCGTCGCCGTCTGACCACTCCCAGGGGGAACACATGAAACCGTTTGTCCGCCCGCTGCTCGCCGGCCTCGCCGCCGTCACGGCCGCGCTGCTGGTACCCGGGGTGGCCCACGCGGCCGCACCGTCCAATGACGACTTCGGCTCCGCCACCGCCGTCACCGCGCTGCCGTTCAAGGCGACCCAGGACGTCCGGGAGGCCACCAAGGCACCCGACGACCCGACGCCGTGCAACACCTACACGACCTGGACCGTCTGGTACGACTTCACCGCGCCCGCGGACGCCCTCGTGCGCGTGACGCCGACCAGCACCGGCACGCGGCCCTTCGTCGCCGTCTACACCGGTGACCGCGGGGCGCTGACCCAGGTCCCCGGCACCTGCCGGACGTGGGACTCCCCCGGCTACGCGACCTTCCGCGCGACCGCCGGGACGACCTACCACGTCATGCTTTCCCAGCAGTACAACCAGACCGACCTCGGGGTGGAGTTCACCACCGTGCCGCCGGCGCCGAACGACGACATCGCGGCGGCCGCGGCGGTCTCGGTACCCGGGCAGTACGCGGGCGACCTGACCGTCGCTTCGGCCGAGCCCGGTGAGGCCGGGCCGAGCTGTGACCCGGCGGCCGACCGGTCGGTGTGGTTCCGGTTCGCCCCGGATCGCACCCGGTCGGTGAGCGCGCTGGCGATGTACGACTGGGGCCCGGGCATCACGGTGTACCGGGGCACCGCGCCGGGTTCGCTGTCCGAAGTGGACTGTGTGGCCTCCGGCGACCGCCGGGCCGCGGTGTTCACCGCGGTCGCCGGGCAGACGTACTGGCTCCGCGTGGCCGACGACGCGGAGGCCGCGTCGCTGTTCGACGTCCGGCTCGAGACGGCACCGCCGCTGTCGCCGTTCGTGGGCACCTATCCCAACAACCCGACCGTGTACACCGACGTCACGCTGGTCCCCTATTCGGGCGACAGCCTCCAACGGGACTTCGTCAGCGGCGAGGTGCGTTTCGGTGACGGCGGTTCGGCCCCGATCACCGGCGCTCCCATCGTGCACCGGTACGCCGCCGACGGCGACTACCGCGTCGAGGTCACCGGGACGACCGCCGACGGCAGGAGCGGAAGTGGCTTCACCACGCTGAAGGTCGACACGCACGACGTGGCGCTTTCGGACTTCGTCGTGCCGGCCAAGGCGCGGGTCGACGACACCAAGGCGATCAAGGTCTCGGTCGCGAACACCCGCCACGACGAGACGGTGGTGGTGACGCTGTCCAAGCTGACCGAGCAGGGTTACTACCAGCAAGTCGGGCAGCTCAAGCAGTGGGTGCCCGCGGCCGCCGACCGCAAGGTGGTGTTCCCCTTCGCCTACACCTACACCGCGGCGGACGCCGCGGCGGGCAAGGCGTCGTTCCAGGTGGTCGCGAGGTTCGACCCGGACTACTCCGAGGATGCCCGGCCCGAGGACAACCGGCTGCTCGGGTCGACCGCGGTCCGCGCGAAGAGCGGGGCCGGCATGAGCTGACCGGGTGTCCGTTGTGGACGGACCGACGCGGCGGGCCCCTGTCCGGGGAAGGAGGACAGGGGCCCGCGCGCGTTCAGCCGGTCAAGGCGTCAGTGGTTCACCTGGAACCAGGGCTGCGACCAGCCGAGGTAGGTCTGGCCCCACTTGCTCTTGATCTGCGCGATCGTCGTCTCGGTGTAGCTGCCGTAGCCGTTGATGTCGTTCGACAGGAACTTGCCGCCGCCGATGGAGATCATCGTGTGCCCGGCACCGCTGCTCTTGAAGAACGCGAGCCCACCGGCCGGGACCTGGTAGTCACCCGGGTGCTTGAACGAGGACGGGATCTGGGTCCAGTGGATGTAGGCCGTGTTCGAGCCCGAAGCGGACCAGCCGTAGTTCTGCGCGTTGATCCGGTCGCACCAGCCCTCGTAGGCGTCGAGGTCGTTGGTGTGGACGCGGGACTTCGCCTTGGTGACCGCCTCGGCGCAGGTGTTCGGGTCGCCGGTGCCCGCGGTCGAGCAGGCCAGCGTCGAGCCCGCGCAGTCCGGCGCGACCCGGCCGTCGGAGCCGGTGTAGACGTAGGCGTCACTGAGGTAGCCGTTGCCCACCTTGTCCCAGATGTCCGACGTGCCGTACTTGCCGTCGACGGTCGACCCGTTGGTCTGGCAGCTGATGGTCACCGCGGTGCCGTCGGCGATGCTGCCGACCGAGCTCGCACTGGCGCTGGGGGTGGACCGCAGGGTCAGCGCCGCGCCCGAGTCGGTGTGCACGGTGCCCGAGGCCGCCAGCGCCGGGCTCGCCCCGACGACCACAATCGCCGCGGCGATACCGGCGACTCCCGCCATCCGCTTCACGATGCCCATGTTCATTCTTCCGTCCTCCTGTTTTCGGTGTGAGGACAGAATGAAGAGCGCCGGTACAAGCCTCGTACAAATCGCGGACGCCGTTTCTGAAGTTGCGGCAAACCGGACGAACTCCCGCTTCAGGCCAGGTATTCCGCGGCGGCACGCAGGCTGACGTACGAGCCGCTGAAAGTGTCGATCCGCGGGCCGCCGTCGTCGCCGGGGCCGGGCACGCCGGTTTCCACCCGGATGAAGTCCAGCCCGGACAGGGCGGCGAGCAGCGCGCGCACCCGCGGGTGCCGGTGCGCCTCGCGGGTGACCACGACGACGCTGCGGTATTCACGGGCCGCTTCGAGGACCGCGGCGGCGTCGTCGGGGGTCGCGGTGAGTGCCCGGGTGCCCGGCACGAGCTCGGCCAGGTGCGCCCCGAGCCCCCACGGCATCGGTCCGGCGGCGATGGTCGGCTCGGTCTGGACGTCGACGACCAGCGGCGGGCCGTCGAGCCGCGGTTCGCCCCGGACGCGCAGCGCCTTGCGGGCGGCCTCCAGGCCGAGCCGCCGGTCGACCGGGCCCACCTTCGCCGGCGCCGGGTCGGTGCCCAGTGCCGCCGTCCGCTCCGCCGCCTCGGCCAGCCGCTCCAGGGGCAGCTCCCCCGCCGCGACCGCGGCGACGATCGCCGCCACGCAGGCGTCCAGGTGCTCGGCCTCGAACGCCGCGCCGCCGAGGCACAGCGCGTCCGCTCCCGCGGCCAGTGCCCGCACGGCCGAGCGGCCGAGGCCGTCGTGCCGCCCGTACGCCCCGGACACCGCGCCCATCTCCAGTGCGTCGGTGATCACCGCGCCGGTGAAGCCGAGCTCGCCGCGCAGGACGTCGGTGAGCGCCGTCCGGTTGAGCGTGGCCGGCTCGTCGCCCCACGCCCGGACGACCAGGTGGCCCGACATCACCGAGCGCACGCCGGCCCGGATCGCCGCGGCGAACGGGACCAGCTCGATGGCGCGCAGTTCCGCCACGGACCGGGGCAGCACCGGCAGGGCCACGTGCGAGTCCTCGGTCGCGGCGCCGTGGCCCGGGAAGTGCTTCGCGCACGCCGCGACGCCGTACTTCTGCAGGCCGGTCACGTACGCCGCGACGTGCGGGGACGCGTGCACCGGGTCGGACCCGAAGGCCCGGACGCCGATGATCGGGTCCTCGGCCGCCAGGGTCAGGTCCGCGCAGGGCGCGAGGTTCACCGTGACGCCGCAGGCGGCCAGCCGTTCGCCGAGCGCCGCGGCGACGGCCGTGGTCAGCTCCGGGTCGTCCGCCGCGCCGAGGGCGAGCGGCCCCGGCACGAACGATCCGGTGTTCACGTCGAGGCGGGTGACGTCGCCGCCCTCCTCGTCGATCCCGACGACGACACCGCCGACCCCGCCGACGCCGTCGCGTTCGCCGCGCAGCTGGGCGGTGAGCGCGGCGACCTGCTCGTCGTCGACGACGTTGCGGCCGAACAGCACCACCCCGCCCAGGCCGCCGGCGATCCGGCGGCGCAGCCAGTCCGGCGCGGTGGTCCCGGCGAACCCGGGCAGCAGGACGGCTTCGGCGAGCTTCTCTGGCTGCGGAAACAACGGCTACCCCTTCACGGCGCCGGCGGTCGCGCCGGACACCAGCTTGCGTTGCACGAGCAGGAAGAAGATCAGCGCCGGGATCGCGTAGATGACCGACGCGGCCATCACCCCGCCCCAGTCGGTGGCGAAGGCCGTGCGGAACGACGCGAGCCACACCGGCAGGGTCTCCTTCGGCTTGTCCTGGATGAAGACCAGCGCGAACAGGTACTCGTTCCAGGCGGTGATGAAGCTGAACACCGACGTGGTGACCAGGCCCGGACCCAGCAGTGGCAGCGTGACGCGCCGGAACGCGCCGGTCTGGCTGCAGCCGTCGATCATCGCGGCCTCTTCCAGCTCGTACGGGATCCCGTTGACGAAGCCGTAGAGCATCCAGACCGTGAACGGCAGTGTGGTGGCGAAGTAGATCAGCAGCAGCGACGGCAGCGTGTTGAGCAACCCGGCGTCCCGCATCAGCAGGAACAGCGGGATGAACAGGGCCGACACCGGCGCCAGCTGCGCCACCATGACCAGGATCAGGAAGCCCTTGCGGCCGGTGAACCGCAGCCGCGACAGCGGGATCGCCGCCAGCGTCCCGGCGACCAGCGCGCACAGCACCGACCCGACCGTGACGATCAGGCTGTTCATCAGGTAGGTCGGGAAGTTGTCCTTGCCCAGCGCCGTGGCGAAGTTGCCGAGCGAGAACGACGTCGGGATCAGGTCGTACTTGGGCGAAAGGATTTCGCCGGGCGTCCGCAGCGACGTGACGAACATCCAGTACGTCGGGAAGAGGATCAGCAGCGCCACGACCACGCCGACGACCGAGAGCGCGATCCGCTGCGGGAGCGACTTCCTCACTTGAGACCACCTTCCGGGGTCCGGACCAGCAGCTGGATGTACCGGCCGGTGATGAGCGCGAGCACGATCAGCATCAGGGTCGCGATCGCGCCGGCCGCGCCGAAGTGGTTGCCCGCGATGCCCTTGAGGTACAGCACGACGGCCAGCGTGGTGCTCTCGCCGTCGGGGCCGCCCTCCCGGATCGCCCAGATCTGCGCGAAGGCGTTGAAGTCCCACAGCACCGACAGGAACGTCACCATGGTGGTGATCGGCCGGATGGCGGGCCAGGTGACCGCGCGGAAGGTCTGCCACGCGCTGGCACCGTCGATGCCGGCGGCCTCGTACTGCTCGCGCGAGACGCCGATGATGCCCGCGTACAGCGAGAACGTCACGAACGGCACGGCCTGCCACACGATGAGCAGCCCGATCACGGTCAGCGTGCTGGCACCGCTGGAGAACCATGAGAAGCCGATGAAGCCGGGGAAGCCCAGCCGGTCCAGCGTCTTGTTGAGGATGCCGTACTGCTCGTCGAAGATCCACTGGAACACCGTGGTCGTGGCGATCACCGGGGTCGCCCAGGCGAGCACCAGCGTCACCTGGACCATGATCCGCACGACCGGGCCGAGGTGGCGCATCAGGATCGCCAGCAGCAGACCGCCGAGGATCGTGGCGGCCACGATGGCGGCGGTGAAGACCAGGGTCCGGACGGTGACCGTCCAGAACTCCGGGTCGGAGAGCGTGTTCGTGTAGTTGTCGACCCCGATCCAGACGGTTTTGCCGGAGACGAGCTGGCCGATGTCGAGCTTGCGGAAGCTGATCGCGAGCACCTGGACCAGCGGCCAGGCGAGCAGCACCAAGATCGCGACGAGCGCGGGGAGGAGGAGCAGGTACGGGAGGACCCGGTCGCCGAACCGGCCGCGCCTGCGCTTCTTGACCCGCGTGTCGCGCGGCGATGCCGGCGGGGTCGCCCCCGCCGGCATCGTCACATTGGCGGTCGCTGTCATCCGCCGATGAGCTTGTTCAGCGCTGCGTTGGCGTCGGCGGTCGCCTGGTCGAGCGTCTTCTTGCCGGTCAGGTAAGCGGTCAGCATGTCCTTGACCGGGTTCTGGCCGGACTCGACGTCGCCCCACTTCGAGCTGGCCGGGACGGCCTTGCCGTTGGCCGAAGCCTTAGCCATCACGCTGCCCAGCGGGTCCTTGTCCAGGCCGGTGAGGTCGGTCGACGTGCCGGGCACGACGCCGGCGGCGGCGAGCTGGCTCTGGTACTTCGCGCTGGAGAGCAGCTTGATGTACTCCTTGGCCGCGGCCGCGTTCTTGCTGTTGGCCGGGATCGCCAGGTTCGAACCACCGAGGAACACCGGGGCGCTCTGGCCGGCGGTCTTGCTCGGGATCGCGAACGCGCCGGTCTTGGCGGTCAGGCTCGGGTCGGTCTTCGCCGCCGTCGCCAGCTCCCACGGGAGGCCGATCATCATGGCCACCTTGCCGGCGCCGTAGACGGTCGCCTGCTGGGGCTTGGCCTCGTCGGCGTCCTTCGGCGCCTTGGTGCCGGAGGTGTCGACGAGCTTCTTGTAGAAGTCGAGCCCGGCCTTGGCCTCGGGGGTGTCGAGGGCGGCCTTGTAGTTCTTGCCGTCGGGCTTGGCGATGTCACCGCCGTTGTCCCAGATGAACGACAGCAGCGCGTACCAGTTCTGGCCCGGCATGTACAGCGGCTGGAAGTCGGGGTCGGAGCCGAACTTCGTCTTCAGCTTGCCGATCGCGTCGACCCACTCGTCGTTCGACGTCGGCGTCTTGGTGATGCCGGCCTGCTCGAACATGTCCTTGCGGTAGATGACCTCACGGTTGGCCGCGTAGAACGGGACGCCGTAGATCTTGCCGTCGTAGGTGCCGGAGTCGGCGAGACCCTTCAGCCACTGCGCGCCGTTGAAGCTGTCCTTGTCGGCCGTCAGGTCGGTCAGGACACCGTCGTTCGACGCGAACGCCGCGGTCTGCGTGTTGCCGATCTCGATCACGTCCGGCGGCGTGCCGCCGGCCAGCGCGGTGGTCAGCTTCTGCTGGATGCCGTCCCACTGCTGGACTTCGTACTTGACCTTGACCCCGGGGTGCGCGGTCTCGAACTCCTTGTTCAGCGCGTCGGTCAGGGTGGCCGGCGCGGACCCGGTCATCAGCCAGACCGTGACGGTCCCGCTCAGCGGTGCGTTCCCGCTGGAGGAGGCCGCGGTGTCCGAGCCGCTGGAGCCCGCGCAACCTGCCGTCGCGAGCGTGAATGCGGCGGCGCCCGCCGCCAGCTTGAGCCAGCGTTTCACTCGATGCCGTCCTTTCCCATGCCCGGCCACCGTGGCCAGGCGCCCCAAATGGTGTAGACCAATGTTGGGGTTAGAGTGGTACGTACCACAGGCCCTGTCAAGGCGGTTGCCGGAACGTTGTAAACGCATGCGGCGAGTAGCCGGGCGATTACAAGCGACCGGAAAGGCGTGCCAGAAGTCGTCCGGATAGGAAGGTGTCCCGGGCGTTTTTCACCGCTGGGGAACCGCAATCCGCGCGCCTACGCGGCCGCGCCACGACGAAAAACCGCCCCGGGCAAGACTTCCCGGGGCGGTGTGGGCGATCAGGCCGGCGTTTTCACCGGCGGGGCCGCGTGTCGCCGGGCGCGGTGGGCGGCCATCCGCACCGGCGCGTTCGCCACGCCGAAACCGCGGTACCCGCCGATCCGCTGCACCACCTCGAAGAACACCCGCGCCCCGGCCAGCGCGGTGTAGAAGTGCAGGAACTCGCCGTGCCCGTCCCGGTCGTAGAGCACCGAATGCTCCCGCAGCGCGGCGAGTCGTCCCAGCGGCAGGTCCAGCCGGGCTTCGAGGTCGTCGTAGTAGTTGCCGGGGATGTCCAGCAGGGGCGCTCCGGCCGCCCGCATCGCCGCGGCCGCGGCGAGCGCATCCGCGCAGGCGAACGCCACGTGCTGCGGTTCGGGGACCGCCGGCGCCCATTCGCCGCGGCGGACCACGGCGGCCTCCAGCGTCAGCCGGACCTCGCCCGCCGCCACCGAGCGGCTGCGCACGAGCCCGAACGGCGCCGCGAACTCGGTCACCGCGGACGGCGTCAGCCCGAACACCGAGCGGTGGAACAGCGCCGCCTCCTCGAAGTGGTCGAACGGCTGGGTGAGGGCCACGTGATCGATTCCGAGGATCCCCGCGCCGATCGCCGGTTCGCCGGTGGCCGTGAAGTCGTCCCGCCAGTCGTCGCCGCAGAGGAACACCTGGGTGCCGTCCGGCGCCGCGACCGACGCCAGGTCGGCCTCGCGCGGGCCGCGCACGCGTGGCAGGACCGGCGCGAGCAGGGCTTCGGCACGGGCGGCGGAGCGGGCCGGGTCGGCACTCACCAGCGCGACCGCCCCGACCGCCCCGTGGGCCGCGCCGCCTTCGTTGACCACCACCCGGGCCTCGCCCTGCTCCCACAGCTCGACCGGCTTGGTCCGGTGGACGCCGGTGCGCGCGAACCCGAGCGAAGCCAGCATCCTTCCCGCCCCCGGATCGGTCACGACCTCGGCGAACGCGTGCCCGGTCAGCGCCGGCGCGGCCGGCAGCTCCAGCACGCCCAGGGATTCCTTCAGCGCCAGCAGCGACCGCATCGCGTCGACCGCGGCCGGGCGCGGGTCCGCTTGCCGGAACACGTCGTTGAAGACTTCCAGGGACAGCGGCCCGCGGTAGCCCGCGGCCAGCACGTGCCCGGTGAACGCCGTCAGGTCGAAGTCGCCCTGGCCGGGGAAGAGCCGGTGGTGCCGGCTCCACGGCAGCACGTCCATCGGCAGCCGGGGTGCGTCGGCGAGCTGCAGGAAGAAGATCTTGTCGCCGGGGATGGCGCGGATCGGCGCCGGGTCGTGGCCCTTCGACAGGATGTGGAAGCTGTCCAGGCAGACGCCGAGCGCGGGGTGGGCGGCGCGGCGGACGATGCGCCAGGCGTGCTCGTACCCGCTGACGTGCCTGCCCCACGCCAGGGCTTCGTAGGCGATCCGCATCCCCCGCGTCGCGGCCAGCTCGGCCAGCGCGTGCAGCTGTTCGGCGGCCAGTTCGTCGTCGTCGATCGCGGCCGGCGAGACCGACGAGCAGACCAGGACGGTATCCGCGCCGAGCTCGGCCATGACGTCGAACTTGCGGGCCGCGGGCGCAGGTTGGCCGCGTGCAGGGCGGGCGGGACGGCTTCGAAGTCGCGGAACGGCTGGTAGAGGTCGATCGACAGCCCCAGGTCGGCGCAGTGGCGGCGGATCGCGGCCGGGCTCGACGGGGAGACCAGCAGGTCGTTCTCGAACAGCTCGACGCCGTCGAACCCGGCCGCGGCCGCCGCGGCGAGCTTGTCTTCCAGTGCGCCGGACAGGCAGACGGTGGCGATGGCGGTGCGGGGTTCAGGCGGCACGGGCGGCTTCCCCTTCCAGTGCGTCGAAGTGGCGCAGCATCCGCGCCGGGTCCGGGTCGGCGCCGGTGAACAGCCGGAACGATTCCCCGGCCTGCAGCACGACCATGCCGCCGCCGCCCAGCACCCGGCAGCCGCGGGCGCGGGCGGCGGCCAGCAGGGCGGTCTCCAGGGGGCGGTAGACGATGTCGGCGACCCACAGCCGCGGGTGCAGCAGCTCGGTGGGGACCGGCGAGCCGGGGTGGGCGGCCATCCCGGTCGGGGTGGCGTGGACCAAGCCGTCGGCGCGGTCCACCGCCGCCAGGTCCCCGGTCTCCGCACGACCGTCGCCGAACCTCCGCCGGAGCGCGTCGACGAGCTGCGCGCTGCGGTGGCGGTCGACGTCGTGGACGGTGAGCCGGCCGGTGCCCAGCGAGAGCAGCGCGTGCGCGACCGCCGCGCCCGCTCCCCCGGCGCCGAGCAGCACGACGTCGTCCATCCGGACGTCCGGCAGGCCGCGGGTGAGGCTGCGGGCGAACCCCGTCGCGTCGGTGTTGTGGCCGATGGCGCGGCCCCGGTCGAAGACGACGGTGTTGACCGCGCCGAGCGCGGCGGCTTCCGGCGAGAGCTGGTCGAGGTGCGGCACGACCGCCTGCTTGACCGGGTGCGTGATGTTGAGGCCGTCGAACCCGGCGAGCCGGGCCGCCGCGAGCACGTCGGCGACCGGGCGGCGCAGGACGTCGAGGTCCAGCAGGCGGTAGACGTACCGGAGGCCGAGCTCGTCGGCCTCGCGTTCGTGCAGCGCCGGGCTGGCGGACGGCCCGATGCCCGAACCGACGAGCCCGATCAGGTAGCTGGTCACCGCATGCCCTCCGCCGATAATGTACGAACTAGTACGTTCACGGTAACGCGCGGGCGGCTCCGGCGGAAGGGCTGGTCTAAAGTGGGAGTCTCGATCCGCAGCGGAGGGAGCCCGGTGGCCGCACCAGCGTCGGAAGCCGAGCGCCAGCGCGACAAGGAACGCACGCGCGCCGACATCCTCGCGGTGGCCACCCGGGAGTTCGCGGACAAGGGGTACACCGGCGCCCGCGTCGACGAGATCGCCGCCCGCACCAGCACCACCAAGCGGATGATCTACTACTACTTCGGCGGCAAGGAACAGCTGTACATCGCCGTGCTCGAGCAGGCGTACTCCGCGATCCGGACCCTGGAACGGCAGCTCGACGTCGAGCACCTCGACCCGGAGGACGCCCTCCGGCGGCTGGCGGCGCTGACCTTCGACCACCACGAGGCCCACCCGGACTTCATCCGGCTGGTCAGCATCGAGAACATCCACCACGCGCAGCACCTCGCGCAGTCGGAGATCCTCGCCGGACTGGCCGACCCCGCCCTCGGCGGCCTGGCGGTCGTCCTCGAGCGCGGCCGCGCGGCCGGCCGCTTCCGCGCCGACGCCGACCCGCTGGACATCCACATGGTGATCAGCGCGTTCTGCGTCTTCCGGCTGGCGAACCGGCACACGTTCCAGGCGATCTTCGGCCGCGACATGCTGGATCCGGCCCGGCGCGAGCACTACCGCACGATGCTCGGCGACCTGGTGATCGACTACCTGACCGCCTGAAATCCCGCTCTTGACACCCGGGGATCGGTCTCGCACCCTCTATTAACTAACTAGACCGTACATTGCCCGTCCCGCCGGAGTCCGCGCAGTGCAGCACGGACGTCAGGAGATCGTGCCCGTGACCGGATCGATGCCCCGGAAGGCCGCGCTGGCCGCCTGGATCGGCAGCGCGCTCGAGTACTACGACTTCTTCATCTACGGCACCGCCGCCGCGCTGGTGTTCGGCAAGGTGTTCTTCCCCGCCTCCTCCCCCGCCACCGGCACGCTCCTCGCGCTGGCCACCTTCGGCGTCGGCTACCTCGCCCGGCCGGTCGGCGCGTTCGTCCTCGGCCACGTCGGCGACCGGTTCGGCCGCAAGCGCGTGCTCGTCTTCACCTTGCTGCTCATGGGTTTCGCGACGTTCAGCGTCGGCTGCCTGCCGACGTACGCGAGCGTCGGCGTCCTCGCCCCGGTGCTGCTGGTCGTGCTCCGGCTGCTGCAGGGGCTTTCCGCGGCAGGCGAGCAGGCGGGCGCGAACTCGATGTCGCTGGAGCACGCCCCGGAGCACCGGCGCGCGTACTTCACCAGCTTCACCTTGAGCGGCACGCAGGCCGGCCAGATCCTGGCCACCGCGATCTTCCTGCCGGTCGCCGCCCTGCCGGCGCAGCAGCTGCTGACCTGGGGCTGGCGGGTGCCGTTCTGGGGCAGTGCGCTCGTCGTGGTCGTCGGCTTCGTGATCCGGCGCAAGCTCGACGAGACACCGGTGTTCGAACGCACCGACGTCGCGAAACTGCCGGTCGCGGTCCTGTTCCGCCACCACTGGGCGGACGTCCTGCGGGTGGTCGCCGCGGCGACGATCGCCTCGGTGAGCACGATCTTCACCGTCTACGCACTGAGCTACGCGGTCAACACGATCGGCCTGGCCCGCACCCCGATGCTCTGGGTCGGCGTGCTCGCCAACGTCGTCGCGCTGGCGGCGATCCCGCTGCTGGCAGGGCTCGCCGACCGCGTCGGCCGCAAACCGGTCTTCATCACCGGGTGCCTCGCCTGCGGCGTGCTGATCTTCCCGTACCTGTGGTCGATCTCGATCGGCTCGTACGGGCTGTTGTTCGTGCTCGGCATCGTGCTGTTCGGGGTGGCGTACTCCGGCGTCAACGGCGTCTGGCCGGCCCTGTACGGCGAGATGTTCAGCGCCCGGGTCCGCCTGTCCGGCATGGCGATCGGCACCCAGATCGGCTTCGCGGTGGCGGGTTTCGCCCCCAGCGTGGTGGCGGCGATCGGTTCGGGCAAGCAGGACTGGCTCGGCGTCGCGATCTTCACCGCGGCGGTGTGCGTGCTGGCGTCGATCGCCGCGGCGACGGCCCGGGAGACCTACCGGGTGCCGACCGCCCAGCTGGGCGGCACGGTGCCCGCGAAACCGTCCACTGTGGTCGCGTCCACTGTGGACGGTTAACCCATGGTCCGGGGCCCCGGGGCCGGCGCGGGGGGGGCGC
>NZ_JBEZYB010000070.1:0-40711 GCF_040638285.1 Amycolatopsis sp. NPDC026612 | reverse complement strand
GACGCCGTCACCGCGGAGTACGACTGGTGATGATCGTGCTGTGACGAGTTTTCCCGCCGCGGCGGCCACCGACACGGCGCCGAGCAGCTCGCTCGGCTGCTGAGGGCCCAGGACCACTTGCGTGTGCGCGGCGTCGAAGGCCGCTGTCAGGTCCGGCACCGTGAGCGCTTCGGCGAGCTCGGTAGCCATCTTCTCGGGGCCCCCGTGGTGCCGAGGCACACCGTCGTCACAGCCGACCAGCACAGCCCGGGAGCACCGAAGGTCCGGCAGAAGCGGGTGTCTCGTCACCCCACCAACCATCCACGCCCCAAGCCGCGAACGCCACCCGCTGACCACCGTCTTGGAGAGCTTGCCCGCGGCGGCGGCCGGGCCGTTCGACGCTGAGGGCATGGGCAGCTCCGAGTTCGCGGTGCAGTCATAGTCTGCCGCCTCGTATCCGGCGGCACGAGAACACCAATTCCGGACACCTGTCCGGACACGGTGTCTTGACAGGGTGTCCGAACGAGTTCACCCTGACAGGGACCGAGAGGGAGGACCGCTGTGAATTCTGGTGTGTCTCGTTGTGCGGCAGGGGAAGCCCGGTGACCGCGGTGCTGTGGGTGATGCTCGGCCTGGCCTGGGTCTCGTTCGCCGGCACCGCCACGCTCTGGGGGTACCTGGCGCGGCGGAGCCGGCGCGGGGATACCGGAGCCGACATGGGCCTGCTCGCTATGACGCCCTTGTGGATCGTCGACTTCGTGCTCGCCGTGCTCGGCACCGTTGCGGGCGGTTGGCTCGCCGTCCGGCTCGACGGTCTCGGCGCCCGGCTGATCGCCGGCATCGGGGCCGCGGTGCTGCTGGCCCGCCTCGCGCTCGGGGCGGTGCAGTCGTGGTGGTCTCGGTCGGCCGAGTGACTCGCCTCGCGGACGGTGGTCCACGCTCTGGCTACGCCGATACCGCCAAGGCCCGCTCGAATGGCTGTGGCGCTGGGCAACCTTCGGACCGCGGCGATAGATCCTCCCTGACATTCCCGACGTCGGCCCTTCCAGGACCGGCGTCCCCGCAGCCGCGCTGTCATACCGCTGACCGAGCGTTGCACCGTCCTCACCTGCCGACGTGCGGGCTGTTCATTGCGAGCACGGTGGCGGAAGTCAACGAGAAAGGGCTTCTCTGCCGGGCGACCGGGAAGGGTTTCCGGTTCCGTTGCGGCACTTCTCGTCGGGCGGCAGCGCGCCGGTCGCCAGGTACGTGTCGATCGCGTCTGCCGCGCATGGTGCGTTGTCCAGCGCGCCGTGTCCGGCGACGGGTGCGATCAATACGTGGGAGCCGGCGATCCGCGCTCCGAGGTCGGCCGTCCATGCCGATGGGTTGATGGGGTCGTCCTCGGTGGCGGTGACGAGGATCGGTGCCGCCGGGGCGAGACGGCCGGGCAGCCGCTCGGCCAGGCTCGGCCCGTCCGGCCAGCCGGTGCACGACATGAGTGCGTCCCAGTGCAGTGAGATGCCGCCGGTGTGCGGCGCCAGCGCGTGGACCCGCTGAGCGAGCCCGGTCAGCCGGCCGGGAGTGCTCGGGTGATCTGCGCAAGTCTGGACGTGGGCGGCCGTGTAGTCGGGTTCGGTGTAGGTCAGAGCGACGAAGGGCGCGAGCTCGCTGCCGTCGCCCTCGCTCGCCGCGGCGAGCGCGTGCGCGATGCCGGGCCAGGCGACGGGGTAGCCGAGGAGGAACTGCCCGACGGCGATGCGCACCTCGTCGCCAGTCAGGCCGGGCACGCCGCGGGTGACGACTTCGTCGAGCACGGCCGGGACGTCCTGGCCGGCCAGCGGGCACTCGGGTGTGCGGGTGCACCAGGCGGCGAACCGGGTGAACGCCGTCTCCTCGGCGCGGGCCACGTCGAGCACCCGCCGGGAGGCCGGCAGGAACGGGTCGATCGCGGTGTCCAGGACGATCCGGCCCGTGCGGGCCGGGTGGCGCGCGGCGTACACCACCGCCAGCTCGGCGCCCGTCGCCTGGCCGAGGAAGTCCAGCCGGGGCGCGCCGAGCGCGATGCGGACGGCTTCGAGATCGTCGGCCTGTTCGGCCAGGCCGGTGCGGGCGATCAGCGGGCCGGTCGCGGCGGCGCAGCCGAGGTACACCACGGAGCCGTGCCCGGCGATCCGCGCGGTGTCCCAGGGCGCGGTGGGCAACTCGGGCAGCGCGGGGTCGTGCGCGGACGTCGGGCAGCGCACCGGTGTGCTCCCGCCGAGCCCGCGGGGATCGGCCAGGACGATGTCGTGCGTGCGGTGGGTCTGCGGGAGCCGGGCCAGGTAGTTGTCGCCGTGCCTCAGGAAGAAGTCGATCTGGCTGCCGCCGTAGCCGTCGATCTCCTGCGAGTCGGCGAGGACGGGGCCTTGTGAGGTTCCGGTGGACGGTATCCGCAACAGCGCGAGCGCCACGCCGCCGGTCGCGAGAGTGGCGCATTCCGCGTGGTACTTCGCGGCCTGCGGCTGGGGGCACGACACCCAGCCGAAACCCGGTGCGGCGGTCGCGGGCGCGGGGACCGCGGTGAGCACGAGCGCGGCCACGACGGCCAGGGTCTTCGCGTGCACGGCACCTCCATAATGTTTGACGATCAAACACTATACTGGGTGGCATGTCCGATCGTGAGGCGGTGACCGCCGCACTCGGCGCGTCGATGGCCGACCTGCAGGCCGCCATCGACGCCGACGACCAGGCGCTGGCCGACCACCTCGGTGTGCACCGCACCGACCTGCGCTGCCTGGACCTGGTGTTCCGGCACGGACCGCTGGCTTCCGGCCGGCTGGCACGGATGCTGGGGTTGACGCCGGGCTCGATGACGGCGCTGGTCGACCGGTTGATCAAGGCCGGCTACGCCCGCAGAACACCCGACCCGACGCACGGCAGGCGGGTGCTGGTCATCCCGACCGAGCAGGCCGTCCGGATCGTCACCGGTTCCTTGCGGGACCGGCTGGAAGAGGCCCACGCCGACCTCGAGAACTTCAGCGACGCCGAACTCGGCGCCATCGTGCGATTCCTGCGCTCGGCGACCGATCGGCACGAACGGGCCGCGGCCCGCCTGCGCGGTACCGGCCACCCGGACAGGCAACGCTGACCGGCCGGCACCAGGACACCCGCGCCGCTCGCCGCGGATGCGGACATGCTCTGCTCCCCGCGACAAGCGGGCCGCCCGCGCGGGGTGAGGGTCAGGGTTGTTCGAAGGCGACTTCGGGGTTGTTCGCCGAGACGCCGTCCAGGACGGGTCGCGACCGGGAGCGTGGTCGGCCTTGGTGCCCAGCAGCAGGAAGGCACGGCCACCGAGGCCGGTGGGCGGGACTGCCGCGCGGAACGTGCCGTCCAGGTTCACTCCGGCGCGGATGCGGGGGTCGGCGGCCATCGCGGTGGTGCTCGCCGCGCCGCCGATGGAGTGGCCGGCCATGCCGATCCGGCCGGGTCGCCGCCCTGTTCCGGCTGAGGGCTCGCCCGGCCTCCCCGGAATTCGCTGGCCGAACGAAAAGCGGCGGCCCACACTGGCGGAGATGACCGACGATCCGGATGCCGGGGACGACGACTGGCACTACGCGCCGGCCAAATCATTGCGTGGCGCATTGCAGCGCGGCCACGGCGCGGCCGGTGCCTGGGCCGCCACCCACCCGGTCGCGCCGGACCTGGTGCTGGAGTGCCTGCACCGGGACTACCGGTGGGATCGGCAGGTCGACGAGCGGACGGTCTTCCTCGCCCGGCTGGTCCTCGACCTCGGACTGTCCGTGGACCCGGTCGTCGACCAGGTCCGCGCCGGGCGAAAGACCGGGTACGACGGCAACCGGTTCGGTCAGGCCGTCGACGTGCTGGCCACCGTCGCCCTGGCCCACGTCCCCGCGGCGGCCGACGCTCTACGCCAGTACGTGGGCGAGGGTGAACGCTGGCTCGACGTCCTGCACACCGTCGTCGGCACCTGGCCTCGCGCATGGTGGGACGACCTCGCCCCGATCGTCGCGGGCCGGGCGGCGGACGCCGCACGTGAGGACGTCGCCGCCCTCGAGGAGCCCTGGCTCAGCTGGGCCGGGCGTGACCGCCGGATCGACGTGCTGCTCGAGCGGGCCCAGCCGTCCTTCGACTGGCAGTGCCCGAGCCGGCTCCACCACGACACTCCGGTCACCGCCTTGCTCGGCCTGCTCGCCGACCCGGATGCCGCGCCCGGAACGCTCTCGGCGGTGCTGCACGAATTCGCCCGTCATCGCGACCCGGAGCCGCGGTTGCTCGACGTCACCGATCCGTTGGCGGCCCGCCCGGACGTGCAGCGAATCGGGTTGTTCCCCGTGCTCCAGAAGCTGGGGCCGCGGACCACGCGACACGCCCGTCAATGGGCCCGGGACCCCGCACATCCGCTGTGGTGGAGGGCCGTGGTGACCCTTGCCGAGCACGGGGAAGCCGTCGACGTGCCCGCCCTGCTGGCGGCCCTCGACCACCTCGACAGTGACACGGACGATTGGTGCGGCTACGACGCACTGGCCCGGGGGTTCGCGCGCCTCGGTGTCGCCGAGGTGGCGCCGAGGTTTCGCTCGCTGTGGCGCCACAGCCCGCACTCCTACGAACGGACGAGCTACCTGGAAGTGTTGCTGGCACTGGATCCTGACGCCACGCGGCAGGAACTGCCCGAGGCACTCTCGGACTGCGAGAGCGACGTCCGGCTACTGGCCGCGCAGCACGCTCCGCTGACCGGCGAAGTCCGCCGGCAGCTCGTCCGGCTGCGGGATTCTGCCATCGAGCACACCGCTGTCCGTGCGGCAGCAGCCCTTCGCCTCGCCTCGGAGTAGCGCGATCCCCGGACGCAGAGCACGTCACGCACGAAGAACGGCTAGAACACGCGGCGGTCGTCGCTCCTGCGGTCGTCCTGGACGAAGTGCGGGTCGTAGACGCCCGAACGTGCTGTGCGCCGCCACAGTCGTGCGAAGTTCCGGGGACCGTTGTCGAGATCGGCGATCGTCATCGACGGCTCGCCGCCCTCGGGGCAGCGGGCGACCCATCGCCCCGCGGGGGAGATCACCCCGGACGGTACGCCGGAGACCGCGTCCTGCGCCGGTCCGGCGTAGCTGACCCAGTAGCTGTTGGTGGCCGCGTGCGCCTGCGCCTGGGTGGCGAAGGACCCATCGTCGGTTTGCCGGCCCGGCCCCGCTGTCGAGAACAGGACGCAATCGACGTCGAGCCGTTCGTACTCGATGAACAGCTCGGGAAAGTGGACCTCCATGCCGAGCGCGAGACCGAACCGCAGCCCGTGGACGTCGAAGGTCACCGGCGCCGATCCCGGCGTGTACATGTGGGTGACCTTGGTGTTCGACAACATGCGCTCGTCGTAACGCGTGACCACTTCGCCCCGGTCGGAGAGCACGTACAAGCTGTTGTGCGGGCGATGCGGCGGCGTGAGGCGATGGACCGAGCCCAGAACGGTCCACAGGCTGAGTTCTCTGGCCGATTCCGCAATGGCGGCCAGCTCCTGTTGCAGCACACTCCACTCGAACCGGTTCCAGTCCGCCGGTCCGACCTTGTCCGGGCCGTCGACGGACATGACCCGCTTGTGGGGAGAACAGGTCACGCCCTCGGGGAAGTGGACGAGCGCCGCACCCGCCTCGTGCGCCTCGCGCATCAGGCGACGAATGTCGCGTCCGCTGTCCCGCAGACCCGCGCTGTGGCGGGGGTCCTCGCGCAGAACGGTTTGGGCCACGGCCAACCGCACCTTCTTCGTCTCCGCCATGGCCTCTTCGGCCGGAGTCTGCCGGAAGTGCTGGAGAGCAGTCGTGTAGGACTGGCCGGTCTTGGCCGCACGGGCACGAACCCGGCGTTTGAAGTTCTTGTTCGCTGTCATCAAGGTCCTTCCGCAGCCCGAACGGAGGTCCCCCAGCGATCACTCCGCCCGAGACGGACGGAACGGATAGCGACCCGAGACGAAAGCCCCTTTGCCTCCGTTCAAGACCGTGCTGGGGACAGTCGATGGAGGTTCGGCGTGAGCCACGCCGGAGAGCACGTTAGCACGACACCAGCCATGGACACGGCACCTCACCCCCGGCTTCTGCAAGAGCCCGGTCGGCAGGGGCGATCGCGGGCTGTTCGTCGACGTCGTGTCCCTCGCCGCTCCCGCGCAGACGTGGGTGGGATGCGGGCACTCGAACTTCCACTGGGTGGGCACCGTCAGCTGGTCCGGCTGACGCCCGTTCCCCGGCACGGAGCCGCCTCCCGCGGCAGGCCCGTCGACGGCGCCGCCCGGAGTCAGCTGGTCCACAATGGACTCAAGTGGTTCCGGGCGGGTTCCCTACCGGTCGTTCCGGCGGCGGACCAGCACGCCGCCACCACCGGTCGTCACCGCTTGCCAAGGGCTGCCGGGACGGCCGCGGGCGAGCCACACGCCCAGGACTGCGGGCCAGGCGAACATCGAGGCCATCTGGGTCAGGAACCACGGCAGGCTGCCGAATATCGTGAACAACGACAACCGGCCGCGCTGACTGATTCCGGCGCGGGACCGACCGACGCCGACCGTCGCGAGCATCCCGACAAGGTAGCCGAGCGCGAAAGCTGTTCCCATACTATTGGCCCTTCCCGCGACGGACATGCGCGAGTCCGCGAATGGTTGTGCCCGCTAGAGTCGACCACCTCCACCCTTCGTTACGGCAAGACGAAACCGGCGTTCAGCTTCACCCGATCAGTGCATCTCCCCTGGGCTATCCTCCATTGTGGCTTTCCGCCTGCCCGAGGGGGTCCGAACGATCGATGTGGGGAAGAAAGGCACCCAGGACGTCATTCGGTTACCAAGCGCCGTCCGGAGCGCGAATTGCCGGTTGGCGTTGTCACGCGGAAGGGTGCCACCAAGGTGGGACAGAAGTGCCGCGCCGGTGGCCGTTCAACTGCCGGGGATGCGGCCGTCCGGCCGACCCGGTCTTCGCCGAGCCGTGGGAGCACGAATCCCGCGGGTTCGAGTTGCGCAGCTTGGCCACTTCCGCCGGCAAAACCGACCGGGAGATCGCCGGCCTCGACCTGATCGTCTGGCGCTACGAAACAGCTTTCCGCGACGGCGACCGCGCCGGCGCCGACGCGGCACGGGCGGATCTGCGGGCCACCGCGGCCCGGCTGCGGGCGGAAGATCCCGGCTGGAGCCTTTGTTCGACGCGATTCCGGATGGTCGGGCTCGCGGTCGGGGCCGGTGAACTCACGGCGGCCGCGCACGAAGTGCTCGCCTTCTTCGAAGACGTCCGGAACTTGTCCGAAAAGGACTTGGAGCACAGCCGGGATCGGGGCAACGCGCGGCTGTTCTTCCACACCTGCCTCGTCTTCCTCGGCGATCCGCGCTCGGTGGGCCACCGGGAAGAGGCCCGCGTCACCGCCGCGATGACCACGATCGGCAACCTGCTCCGCGCTTCGGACTACCTGACCGCCGGTTTGGAAACCGGGTACCTGGAGGCCATGCGGCTCCGGGCCGCCTTGCACGGCGCGGCTCGTCCCGCGGCGCCCGAGTGGGTACCGCCCGCCGTGGTCACCGGAGCGGACACCGATCCGGACTCACCACCGGAGGTCCACGCACGCCTGGGGATCGCGGCCGGGGCTGTCGCCGCCGCGAAAGACGGGACGAAGCCGGAAACCCTGGCAGCGACGCTCGACGACATGGCGGCGCTGGTGACCGCGAGCGGCAGCACTCGCGATGCGGCTCGGGCGGCCGAGCTGCTGGCCGATGCGGCCCTCACCGTGGCCGAGGCCCACGACGATCCCGCGCCGCTGTTCGCCGCGGCCGGGCGGCTCGCCGCCACTTCCCCGCTCGCGCGCCTGCTGCGGGCTCGGGGCCACCTCATCGCCGGCCGGCTCGAGAACGCCGGCACCGAAGCCGCTGCCGCGTTGACCGAGCCCGGCAGCGCCCGCCCCGAGGTGCTTTCCCACCTCCACGCAGTGCGCGGCTGGACGCTGGTGCGGCTGGACCCGGCCCGGCTGGATGCCGGCATCGAAGATTGCCGCCGGGGCCGGGCAACAGCACGCGCGAAACGCACTCCGGCCGACCTGCCGCTCGCTCGGCTGCTCGTCGAGAAGGCGTTGCACCAGGACACCCCGGCGGAGGACGCGGTTCCGCTGCTCCGGGAAGCCCGCGCGTTGTGCGGGCAGGGCGGCGCCGATGCCGACCTGGTCGTGCAGGAGGCCGGGTGCGCGTTGGCGGCCTTGACCGGACGGGGTGACCTCGGCAGGCGAGCGCGCGCATGGCGGACAGCGGTGCGGAACGGCCGAGGGGCACCGGTCGCGGCTCGGATGCGCCTCGCCACGGCGTGGGTGCGCTGGGCTCTCGGGACCACCGAGATCGAGGCCGCCGCGGAGGCTTACCACCACCTCGTGTCCCTCATCCCGGAGGCCGTCCGGATCCGCTACCGCGCGGAAGCGAAGACGCGAGTGCTCACCTCCCTGCGGGAACACACCGAGGAGGCGGGTTACTGGCTGGCCCGGGCCGGCCGCTTCCGCGACGCCGCGGTAGCGCTGGAGACCGGACGGGCGGTCGCGCTCAGCACGCTGCTCGAACGCGATGATCCGAGGATGGCCGAGGCGCTGCACGAGGCCGGCCGCGGCGACCTGCTCGCCCGCTACCGGCAGGCCCTCGCGGACGTGCAGGCGCACGAGCGCGAACCGGGCGGCACCAGCCACCGGACGTGGACCGTCTTCCGGACGCTCACCCGGGAAATCGCCGACGTCATCGGGGCCGACCCGGAGCAGCCGGTGGTGGAGTACACCGACATCACCTCCGCGACCGGTGACGGCGCGGTCGTGTACGTGGCGGCCGCCCGGGCGAGCGGCTACGCGATGGTCGTCGCGGCGCGCCACGACCCGCAGTGCGTGTGGTTGCCCGACCTCGCGCGGGGTGCGGTCGAAGCCTGGCTCCACGGCCAGGCCGGGCACTTCGTCCGGCGCGCCCAGCGCCTCAAGCAGGATCTCGACCGGCTGTGGGCGTCGGGCCTGCGCGACCTCCTGGCGTTCTACGCGCACGGGCCGATCGTCACGCTGGTCCCCGTCGGGGTGATGACCTTGCTGCCCCTGCACGCCACTCCCCGGCACCCCGTTCCGGTGTCCCCGATCAGGTACGCGCCCAACGCACGCACCCTGCGCTGGTGCGGGGCCCGCTCCGCCGCGCTGGCGGGCCGGCCGGCGAGGCTGCTCGTCGCCGACGTCCCGGATGCTCCGGGCATGACGCCACTGCCGCACGCGGCCGGCGAAGCGGCCACGGTGGCCGCCGCCTGGTCCGGACAGTGCACCGCGCAATCACGGGCCACCTGGGCGAGGTTCGCCGCCGCGGCCCGAGACCACGATGTCTGGCACATCGCGTGCCACGGCCAAGCCGTACCGCACGCGATCATGGAGAGCCGGCTCGCGTTCGCCGACCGGAAGGTGACGATCAACGACCTGCGCGACCGCCTCCCCTACGCGCCGCGCAGGCTCGCCATCGTCTCGGCCTGCGACATGCACACGACCGGGGATGAACTGCCGAACGAAACGATCGGCCTGCCGTCGGCGTTGCTGCAGCTGGGGTTCGCCGGCGTGATAGCGGCGTCCTGGCCGGTGAACGACCTGGCCACCGCGTACTTGATGGTCCGGTTCCACCGCGAGTGGCGTCGCGGGAGGGTGCACCCGGCCGTCGCGCTGACGTGGGCGCAGAAATGGCTCAGGGACGCCACTCCGGAGGATCTGGCGGTACTCGCACCGAGCCTGCGGCCGCCGGACACCGGCTCCCGTCCGTTCACGCACCCCTTCTACTGGGCCGCGTTCGCCTACACCGGCGGCTGAGCGGCACCGCCGGGCCAGGTCCCGAACCCGTGTACCTCGTTCCACCGGAACAACTCGTAGCCCTTCAGCATCGTCTGCGGCAGGTGCCGGGCCCGTTTCACCTCGATCGCGGCATCCAGGAGGGCGAGGGCGTCCGGGGTACGGACGTCCGTCCCGGCCAATTCGACGACGAGGCAGTACGCCCCGTAAGTCGCGAACCCGGTGCCGTCGCCGGCAACGCCGGCCCGGAGTTCCGCGACGAACCCGTTCAGATCCTGTTCGGCGAACTCGAGAAACGGCTGGATGCAGGTCGGGAAGATCTCCCCCGAGTCGACACCCGATCCGCGAACGTCGAACTCGAACCGGCCCAGCAGCTCGAGGCGGCGTGCCAGATCCGCGGGCAGCCGGGACCGGGTTTTTCGGCTGAACCAGGCCATACCGTCGGATTCCTTCCGGAGGCGATGTCGACGAGCAGTGTCGTTCCGCCCGGCGGAGTTGTTACGCCGGGCCCGCCTGCCGCCCGAGTGGTCATTTCTCCTCCAGCGCCGTCCGCACCCGGCTGAAGTAGACCTGCGTGAGCGGGAGCGGCGCGAGTGAGCCCAGCAGCACGACGAAGAACATGGGCCACAGCAGGTTCTGCGTCACCAGCACGACCGCGGCCACGAGCACCACGGCGTACCAGCCCGACAGTGCGATCACGAACCGGCGGAACTTTTGTTTCACCAACGCCGTCTTCGCCGGGTCCTCCGGAGCGGGCGCGGCCGCGGTCTTCGTGCTGCCGGTCCGCAGGTTCAGCGCGTAGGCCGGGACCGCATACGACGGCTTGCGCCACCGTCCGTGCGGGAAGAGGACCACCATGTCGCGGTCGGTGCCGCCGATCCAGGCGCGCCGGTTCGGCTGGTCCTTCAGTGGCACCGAGCCGTGTGACGACGTGGCCGCGCGCAGCGTGATCCGGGTGTCGTCGCGGTATTCGACCTCGATGTCCGGCATGTGCCTGCCCTGGCGGACCGGGTAGTCCGGCACGACGGTCACCGACGCGGTCCGCCAGCCGGTGGCGAGGACCGCGCGGTAGCGGCGTTGCCAGTTCACCGCGGCGATGACCGAAAGCACGAGCCCGCTCGCCCCGGCCGCGATCCCGACCACCAGAACCCACGTCCAGGTCCGGTCGTCGTTGGTCTCGTCCAGCGTCCGCACCCGACGGGGGTCGGCCTTGTCGTAGACGACCGTGATCTGCTGCCCCTCGGTGTACTGCCGGCCGGAGTCCCAGACGATCTCGGCGGACCGGTAGTCGCCGTAGGCCGCCATGTACCCCACGAAGATCACGTCGTCGCCCCGGCTGTACTTGTGGACGCCCAGCACCTTGCCGGTCACGCGCACCCCGGTCTGCAGCAGGTGGTCGGCCGACGCGCTCATCGCGGCGAATCCCGCGACCACCCCCGCGAGCACGGCCAGCCAGACGAGCACGAAGCCCACGGAGCGCAGCACCGACTGCCGCAACCGGGCGGTCTCGACGTCGAGGTCGACCTGTCCCTGGTCGGTGTGTTCGGCCGGGGCCGGCAGCCAGTGCTCGTGCTCGGCGCGCAGCGCGGCGCGCCGCCGGTCGTGCCGCCGCCCGAGGGCGACGCAGCCGGCCACCAGGGCAACGGCCAGGACGAAGACCGTGAGCTCGACCGCGAACTCGCCGTCCTCGAAGACATATCCGGGTGCGGTCAGCGCGTAGATCGTCCCCGCCGCGTCAGTGAGCGCGGCCAAGCCGAAGACGATCGCTCCGGCCAGAAAGGTGTTCTGCCACCGGCGGTGCTTCGTCGCATCCCGGTCCATCCCCAGTTTCATCGCGTGAGCGTAAACCCGGAGAACACGCCGTGACCTGCGATCAAGCAGACACCGGAAGAAGGCAACCGATCCGGCTCGCCGAACGTGCAAGCGAGCAATGCCCCAAGGTGGTTCCCGCACCACACTCGGCGCGCGAGGCGCGGCGACCCCGGCGAGAATCACGGTGTGATGGCTCGACAGGATCCGGCGCAGCGCTCGCCGAGGCCGGGAACCGGTTCCGGCTGGGCGCACCGCCACCGTGCCGTGTCCGGCGGCTGGCTGCGGCCCACGGTGTTCGGGGCGGTGGACGGCCTCGTCACCAACGCCTCGCTGATCGCCGGGGTCGGGGGCGGCGGGGTCGCGCCGCACACGATCGTGCTGACCGGGCTGGCCGGGCTGGTCGCCGGTGCCTTTTCCATGGGCGCCGGCGAATACGTTTCCGTCACCAACCAGAACGAACTCGTGCACGCCGAAGTCGCCCTCGAGGCCGAAATGCACGCCCGGTTCCCGCAGGAGGAACACGACGAACTCGTGGACCGGTTCGTCTCCTACGGCGCCGACCGCCGGACGGCCTCGGCGATGGCCGCGGCCGTCGCGCGCGACCCGGAACAGGCACTGCGCCTGCACACCCGCGAAGAGCTCGGCGTCGATCCCCACGATCTGCCGTCCGGGTTGCTGGCCGGCGGAGCTTCGTTCGCCGCGTTCTCGATCGGTGCCTTGCTGCCGCTGCTGCCCTACCTCTTCGGCGGGCACACCCTCGTCGCGTCGCTCGTGATCACCGCGGTCGCGCTGCTGGCCGGCGGCATGACGGTCGGCAAGCTCACCGGACGGCCGCTCGTGCGGTCGGGACTTCGCCAGCTCGCCCTCGGGGGACTCGCCGTCGTCGTCACCTTCGGCATCGGCCAGCTCATCGGCGCGCCACCGGCGTGACCGGATCGCCCGGCGAGGCGCCCGCTCGAGCCGGCAGGCGAAAGACTCGGCGGCTGCCGCTACCCGCCGTCCGAACTTCGGCGGGACCAAGCGGCGGCGTCCGCGGCGTAGCGGACGAGGAGCCGGGCGAACCGGGTGCGTTCCTCCGGTGACCAGGCGGCGGTGATCTCTTCGAACGCCGCGCGCTGATCGGCGGCGAACCGAGCGCGCTCGGCCTCGCCGCGTTCGGTGAGCTCGAGCACGGTCCGGCGGCCGTCGGCCTGGGAGGCGGCCCGCCGCAGCAGGCCGTCGGCGATGCAGGCCGCCACCGTGCGGCTGGCCACCGGCTGCACGACGCCCATTTCCGCGGCGAGCCCGCCGACCGTCATCTCGCCCGGCGCGTCGGCGACCACGTTGAGCACCAGGTTTCGCGACAGGTCCCGGGCCGAGGCCGGGGTGCGCCGACGCAACCGCGACAGGGCCGGGCCGATCTGGTCCAGCAGAACGTCCTCACTGCTCACCTCCGGGAGCGTAGTACCCACGGCATTTGCATACCAGAGGCAATATGCATAGCATTGAGTATGTAACTACGAGGAAAGCGAGGCCGCCATGGCCACCACCGCCATCACCGGAGCCCAGGTCTTCGACGGGGAAAAGCCGCTGGGGGTGCACACCGTCGTCCTCGACGGGCCGAAGATCCATGCCATCGGCGGCGACGTGCCCGACGGCGCCGAGGTCGTCGACGGCCGGGGCGCGACCCTGCTGCCCGGGCTCATCGACGCGCACGTCCACTCCGGCCCCGGCTCCCTGGCACTGGCCCTGCGGTTCGGCGTCACCACCGAACTCGAAATGCAGGGCATGAACACCCGCGAGAACCGGGCGCACATCACCGAGGACGACACGGTCGCCGACATCCGCTCGTCCGGCTTCGCCATCACGCCACCCGGCGGCCACCCCAGCGAACTGATGCCCGAAGGGTTCCGGCCGGCCCGCGATCTGCCGCCGGTCATGCCGCTGATGCCGTTCTCCACCACCCCGGAGCAAGCCGCCGCGTACGTCCCGCAGCTGCTGGCGCGCGGCTCCGACTACATCAAGTTCATGATCGACGACGGCAGCGTCGAGGGCCACCCCGGCCTGCCGATGCTCGACCAGGCCACCCTCGATGCGGGCGTCGCCGAGGCCAAGAGGCACGGCGCCCTCACCGTCGCGCACACCCTGACCCTCGACGCCACCAGGATGGCCGCCGAAGCCGGCATCGACGGCCTCGTCCACGTCTTCATGGATCGGCCGCACACCACGGAGATCGTGGACCTGATCGCCGGGGCGGGCATGTTCGTCGTGCCGTGCGTATGCCTCGACGCGTCGATGATGGGCATCACCGGCAGCGAGCTCGCCGACGACGCCCGCGTCGCCCGCCGCCTCGACGACAAGTGGGAGAAGACCCTGCGATCCAGCTACGACCGCTACCCGCAGGGCCGGCTCGACGACGTCCTGGAGACCGTCCGGGCGCTGGCCGCCGCGGGCGTGGACATCCTGGCCGGCACCGACGCGTCCATGGCCGAGACCTTCTTCGGCGGCCTGGCCCACGGAGCCAGCCTGCACCAAGAACTGCAGTACCTCGTGGCCGCCGGTCTGACGCCCGCCCAAGCCCTGCGCGCGGCGACCGCGACCACCGCCCGCCGGTTCGGCCTCGGCGACCGGGGACGCATCGCCGAAGGACTCCGCGCCGACCTCCTGCTCGTCGACGGCGACCCGGCGAAGAACATCGGCGACACGCTCAACACGCGGGCGATCTGGCGGCGGGGTACCCGGCTCGAAGAATCGTGAGGCGAGGGGGTCGGCGGCGGCGCCCGGTCAGCTGACGTTGTTGAGAGCGCTCCCAGCCAGGCGCACCGTCGTCCGGCCGGCGAAGAGCGTTCAGCCCGCTTCCGGCGCTCGGGATACGGCTGGATGGCGGTGCTCCGAGCGGCCGAACTGCCCACCGCGAGGACCGACGCTTTACACAGCGCAGCCGGTTTCTTACCCTTTCGCTCTGGAAGCGCTCCCAGGCTCGAGGAGGCGGCGTGCGCACTTCACCGACGAAGGCGATGTCCCGGGCGGTCGTGGCGCTGCTCGTGCTCGGTCTGTGCCTGGTGGTCCCGGGGGTGTCCGCGGGCGCCGGCGCTCCCGCCGGGAAGTTCAACTACGGCGAGGCGCTGCAGAAGTCCGTCTGGTTCTACGACGCTCAGCGCTCCGGTGTGCTGCCCGCGGGCAACCGGGTCTCGTGGCGCGGGCCGTCCGCCCTGAACGACGGCAAGGACGTCGGCCTCGACCTCACGGGCGGGTTCTACGACGCCGGTGACCACGTCAAGTTCGGGCTGCCGTTCGAGTCCAGCATGACCATGCTCGCCTGGGGTGCGCTGGAGAACCGCGCCGCCTACCAGAATTCCGGCCAGTGGCCGTACCTGCTCTCGAACCTGCGCTGGGGCGACGACTGGCTGATCAAGGCGCACCCGCAGCCCAACGTGCTCTACGGCCAGGTCGGCAAGGGGGACGACGACCACAAGTGGTGGGGTCCGGCCGAGACCATGACCATGGCCCGGCCCGCCTACCGCGTCGACACCTCCTGCCCCGGTTCCGATCTCGCCGGCGAGGGCGCCGCCCAGATGGCCGCCGGTTCGCTCGTGTTCAAGGCCGACGACCCCGCCTACGCGGCCACCCTGCTCACCCACGCCAAGCAGCTCTATGCGTTCGCCGACAACTACCGTGGCGCCTACTCCGACTGCATCACCGACGCCCAGAGCTTCTACAAGTCCTGGAGTGGCTACCAGGACGAGCTGGTGTGGGGCGCGATCTGGCTCTACAAGGCGACCGGCGACCCGAGCTACCTGGCCAAGGCGCGCGCCGAGTACGAGAAGCTGTCCACCGAACCGCAGACCTCCACCCGCTCCTACCGCTGGACTCTCGCGTGGGACGACAAGTCCTACGGCGCCTACGTCCTGCTCGCCCAGCTGACCGGCGACCCCGAGTACGTCACCGACGCCAACCGCTGGCTCGACTGGTGGACCACCGGCGTGAACGGCCAGCACGTGCCCTACTCCCCCGGCGGCGAAGCCGTGCTCGACCAGTGGGGCTCGCTTCGGTACGCGGCGAACACCGCGTTCGTGGCGCTCACGTACTCGGACTCGTTGCGCGCCACCGATCCCGCACGCGCCACCACGTACCACGACTTCGCGGTCCGGCAGATCAACTACGCGCTCGGCGACAACCCGCGCGGCGCGAGCTTCCAGGTCGGGTTCGGCGTCAACCCGCCCCGCAACCCGCACCACCGCACCGCGCACGGCTCCTGGGCCGACAACATCAACGAACCCGCGCAGAGCAGGCACGTCCTGTACGGTGCGCTCGTCGGCGGCCCCAGCTCGGCCAACGACACGTACACCGACGACCGCACCAACTACACCATGAACGAGGTGGCACTCGACTACAACGCCGGCTTCACCGGCGCGTTGGCCCGCCTCTACGGCGAGTACGGCGGCGCCCCGCTGGCCGCCTTCCCCCCGAAGGAAGTCCCGGACGGCCCGGAGATCCTGGCGCAGGGCGCGCTCAACCAGCCCGACGGCGGGACGTTCACCGAGGTCAAGGCGTACGTGATCAACAAGTCGGCGTGGCCGGCGCGCACGTTCACCGGCTCGCTGCGCTACTACTTCACCCTGGACGGCGGCACCACCCCGAGCCAGATCTCGGTCACTTCCGCGTACAACCAGTGCGATGCGCCCACCGTGCACCAGTTCTCCGGCCCGGTCTACTACGTCGAGGTGCCGTGCTCCGGCGGCGTCGCCCCCGGCGGGCAGTCCCGCTACCGCAAGGAGGTGCAGTTCCGGATCACCAGTACCGGCACCTGGGACCCCGCCAACGACTGGTCGCACACCGGCCTCGCCCCCAGCGGGACCGCACCCGCCGACAACCCGAAACTGGTGCTCGCCCAGGGATCCGCGGTGCTGTGGGGCAGCCAGCCGGGACAGTCCACAGGAGACACCACCCCGCCGACGGCGCCCACCGGGCTCACCGCCACCCCGGGCAGCACCAGCGTCACCCTCTCCTGGACCGCCGCCACCGACAACGTGGGCGTCGCCGGGTACGACGTGCTGAACCCGGCCGGCGCGACGGTCGGCAGCACCACGAGCACCGGCTACCAGGTCACCGGCCTCACCCCCGGCACCGCGTACACGTTCTCGGTACGCGCCCGGGACGCCGCCGGCAACCAGTCCCCGGCAGGCAGCCCGGTGTCGGTCACCACCACGACCGGCGGCAACACCGGCACCGGCTCACTCGCCGTCCAGCAGCGTTCCGGGAGCGGCGCCGCCGACAACCAGATCCGCACCAGCCTCCAGATCGTCAACCGCGGCAGCACGCCCGTCGCCCTGAACAGCGTCACCGCGCGCTACTGGTTCACCAGCGACGCCACCAACCCGGGCTACCAGATCTGGTGCGACTACGCGGTTCTCGGCTGCGGCAACGTCACCCTGCGCGTGGTGAAGCTCAGCACGCCGCGCCCCGGCGCCGACGCCTACGTGGAGGTCGCCTTCAGCGGCGGCACCCTCGCCGCCGGCGCGACCACCGGCGAGGTCCAGGTCCGGGTCGCCAAGGCCGACTGGACCGCCTTCAACCAGGCCGACGACTACAGCTACCGCACGGCGGCGTCGTTCACCGACCTCGTCACCGCCACGGCCTACCAGGCCGGCGCCCTCACCTGGGGCACCGAACCCTGATCCGCCCCGATTCCGCTTGCCCGCACCGGCCGGGAGCGGCCGCCGTGCATCGGCGAAGGTCAGCGTGCGATGCGGCGAAGCCCGGGTTGTCCCGCGGTGAGACGGACGGTGAAGCCGGTGTCGTCGCGGTGCAGGGCGACCTGGCTGCACACCTGATGCGTGATCCACAGCCCGCGGCCGCCGGTGGCGCGCTCGGCGGGCAGCAGGCCCGCGAACGGGTCGCCGGCGCCTTCGCCGGTGTCGTGCACGGTCACGACCATGTGTGCGCGGTCGGCCCAGATCCGGACGCGGACCGGCGGACGGCCGTGGCGCAGGGCGTTCTCGACGATCTCGCTGACCGCGAGGACGAAGTCCTCGATCTCGGCCTCCGGGAGGTCGGTCCGGTTGGCGTCGACGACGGCCCGGCGGGCGGCCGGGGGCCGGGGATCGGTGAGCTCGACCAGCGGCGCGGTGTGCTGGATGGGGTGCGGGGTCATCGGCCGTGAGGTGGACAGGAAGGTCAGCGGGTCGACGTAGCCGGCGTTGACCTGGTGCCCGCCGCCGGCCGTGGCGACGAAGGGGTGGGTGCGGGCGACGTCGTCGAGGACGTGCCGCGGGGTGGTGCGGGTGTCGTAGGCGCACATGCTGCGCAGGGGGAACTCGTCGTAGGCGTGGTTGACCGCCGCTTCGTAGCGGGCCCACCAGTCCCAGGAGGTGTCGATCGCGGCGCCGGGCACCTCGCCGACGATCCGGATGCCGGAGGCTCCCCCGGCGACGAACCCGGCCATCATTTCGCGGTACGACTTGATGGCGGCGGCGGGCCGCGCGTAGAGGTCGTCGATGGGCAGGAAGCAGGTGTCCGCGGACGGCGGCAGCGCCTTGCGCACCAGCTCCGCGCGCTCCGGCGCCAAGGAGACGACGGTCGGTTCGCCCGCCGTGAGCCCGCCGTCGAGGAACGGCACGACGACGGCGAGCAGGTCTGCCTCGGAGGTGTAGTGGATGGCGGCGTGGTCGTAGCCCCGGCCGGCGGTGTTCGGGTCGATGCTCATGACGCGCGCTCCACGCGGACTCCGGTCAGGTCGAGCAGCTCCACGAGGCGAGCCGGGGTGGACAACCGCGTTCGCAGGACCACCTCGGTGGCGTGCCGCTCGGCGTAGCCCGCCACGGCGAGGAGGCTGCGGTGATCGATGAACCGGAGGCCGACGGCGTCGAGCACGACCGTGCCCGCCGTCGGCCGCAGCCCGGCGCGTTCCAGCGCGAGCGGCCACAGCCGGCGCGCTTCCAGGTCGAGCTCGCCCTCCAGTGCGGCGGCGCTCCCCGCCCGCGCGTGGCCGTGCAGGTGGAACAGGGTCGCGCCGTCGTGGGCGCAGGGATGCATGCAGGCGAGCTGCGCGACGACTTCGCTGCCGAGTTCGCCCAGGTCGTAGCCGCACAGCGCCGACATCGGGTGCGTGGCCATGTAGCGGTCCACCAGGTGCTCGTAGCGGGCGAAGGCGTCCAGCTGGGCGGGCGTGCGCACCAGGGACGTCGCCTGGGCCGCGACCCGCAGCCCGGTGAACCCGGCGGCCAGCGCATCCGCGGTCGCCGTGGCGTAGAGCTGCACCTGACCGGCGGGGTCGACGACCGTTCCGGTGGTGTAGGTCGCGTCCACGGAGGCGACCTGGAGCGCACCGCGCCGCAGGTCCTCGTCGAACCGCCCGCCCGCCCGCAGCCGCGCCGCGAGGTGGTCCTCGTCACCGGCAGCGACGTAGAGCACCCGCTCTCCCGCAGCCAAGCCGTCGGCCAGGAAGTCCTGAGCCCGCTCCACGAAGTCGTCCAGCTGCCGGTAACCCCAGCACACGTGGTCGCGAGCCGCCGGGGACGACGTGCTGTCCCACTCGGTCGGTCTGTGCACGTCCGGATCCTACGCTGCGGCCCGGGTACCCGCGCGAGCTTGGCCCCTGCTCCGCGCCGGGCTACGTCGCCCGATCCCGTCCGCCGAGCTCGGTGTGGCGGGTGGTCAGGGTTTCGGCCAGCTTGACCAGCTTCACGTTGAGCTCCTGCGACGTCCGCCGCAGGATGTCGAACGCTTCCTCGGCGCCGATGCCCTGGCGCTGCATCAGGATTCCCTTGGCCTGCCCGATCACGTCCCGGCTCTCGAGGGCCTTCCGCAGATGAGCAGTCTGCAGTTCGGCGGTGGTCACCGCGTGCGTGGCGGCCAGCGCCAGTGACGCGTGGCTGGCCAGCAGCAGGGCGATCTCGCGGTCGGTGGCGTCCAATCCCCGAGGACTCTTCGAATAGACGTTCAACGCGCCGTTCAGCTGCGGCGACCGGGACGACGGGAGCAGCGCGGTCGACACCACGGACGAGACCCCCCGCTGCGCCGCCAGTGGACCGAACCGTGGCCACTTCCGCTCCACGCTCAGGTCGTCGCTGATCGCCACCGCCGGTCCGGGACTGCGGGCCGCATCGACGCAGGGGCCCTCGTGGAGGCGGTACTGCACCTGGTCGAGCACGGTGGCCACGTCGTCGGTTTCGACCGGGGTGTGGAAGGAACCCTCCGGCCCGAGGAGCGTCACGCTGACCAGGTCCGCGCCGGGCACCACCGCCAGCGCGGTGCGGACGACGTTCTCCAGCGCTCCGGCGACCGTCGTGGTATCCAGCAGCTTCGCCGTGAGCGTGGCGAACTGCCGGGCCAGTGGTCCCGGCCCGGCCGGACCGGCGTCGGCGGCCACGTCCCCGTGCGCATCGGCGACGAACTGCCGCTTGTCCCGTTCCCAGTCGCCTTCACTGGTCATCACGCGCCTCCGATCGGGTGCTCACGAGGCTCCGGCCACTTCCGGTCTCGTGGGGGTCTACCCCCGCCGTGCAGGCCGTACACCCGTGCCGATCTTCGCGACGGCGCGCCCCGCGGCCGGGGCGTCGATCAGTGACGACGTGTCCCCAGCCGGGGCAGCACGGCGAGCCAGTCCAGTGCGTCGGCGACACTGCGGTGGACCGGCAGGACCCGCTCCAGCCCGAGGACCGCGATCGGGCGCACCACCGCCCGCTGACCCGCGGCGATCGCGAACGGCACCCCGCTGACGTGGGCCTCGGAGGCCGCGACGAGCAGCTCGGTGATCCCGCCCGCGCCGCAGAAGCCCACCTCGGTGAGGTCCAGGACGAGCGCCGGTGGCGCGAGGCCGGTTTCTTCGGCCAGCCGGCTCCTCAGCCGGCCGGTGACCGTCAGGTCGATCTCTCCGCGGACGGTCACGATCGTGGCCGCCTCGGTGGCGGTCACCTGCATGGTCAGCGCGGCCGCAACACCGTCGCGGACCTTCGGAGCGGTGGTCTGGTCGAGCACACGGGCCTCCTCGAAGCGAGGTACGGCCGGGAAGCCGGCACACCGGTACCCGTTTCCCGGACCGCCTGCGGACGGACACGCAGGCGACGAACGGACGGCTCCCGGCTGAACCGTGATGTCCTCACCGTACGCCGCCGAGCGAGGGAAACAAGCCACGTGCCGCGGTGTCCCCCGAACCGGTACGGGCCGAACCCGGGATCGGTGTCCCACCATCACCCGGCCGGGTGCACGCCGGTGTCCTGCATGGACCGCGAAGGCCGTCACGGCCGCGTGAACGCCTCGTCCGCACCGATTTGGCCGATCCGCCGGACGGCCGAGTCGTGCCGGAAGGTGGAGCACCGCAGGTCCGATGCGCACGGGAAACCTTCGCCGTCCCGGCTCGGCGGGGAACGCAGACCGGACGGCGCGCGTGAACGGCACGAGCCGGGGGTAGCCACGGGCCGGTGGTGCGCGGCCCGCGGGAATCGGGTCGAATGGGGGTCGTCGGGCAGGCACGCGAGAAGGGACCGTCGGTGGGTGAGGAGCACCGTGACCGGCTGTGGCGGCTCGTCGCCGAGCGGAAGGGCGCCGGCGCGTGGGCCGACGCGGTGTGCGCCGCCGTCCTCGCCGTCCTGCCTGCCGTGGACGGCGCGGCCGTCTCGGTGCGCTCGACCCGCCGGGCCCAGGAAGTGCTCGCCACCACCGACGCCTGGACCGCCCGGGTCGAAGAACTCCACTACGCACTGGGTTCCGGGCCGTCGGTGGAAGCGTTCGAACACGGGCGTCCGGTGCTCGTGCCCGACCTCGCCGTGGACGACCAGCGCTGGCCCGTGTTCACCGACAGTGCGGTCGCGCTGGGCGTGGGCGCGGTTTACGCGTTCCCCCTGCAGGTCGGCGCCGTCCGGCTCGGCACGCTGACCCTCTACCGGCGGACGCGCGGCGTGCTGAGGGCCGGTGAACTGGAAACGGCCGTGCTGCTCGCCGAGGCCGCCCTGCTGGGGGTGCTGGCCGACCAGCGGCAGGCCGACGAACTCCCCGGGAGCGACCGGCTGGACCTGCACGGCGGGTACCAGGACGTCCACATCGCGACCGGCATGCTCGCCGCCGAGCTCAAGATCGCCATCGACGACGCCTTCGCCCGGCTCCAGGCCCACGCCTTCAGCACCGGGCGATCGCTCCTCGAAGTGTCCAGGGACGTGCTCGAACGACGGCTGAAATGGGATCGCCATGCCGAGTGACCCGATGGACCCCGGCGAGGCCGAGACCGCCGCGTACGCTGACCGCATGCCCGAAGCCGCCGGAGGTGAACAGCTCGCCACGCTCCTCGCGCCGATCACCACGGCCCTCACGGGCCGCCACGACGGGCTGACGATCCTCGCCCGGGTGAACGAAGCTGCCCGGGTCGCCCTCGGCGCGGACGCGACCGGGGTGCTCGTCCGGGCTCCCGGCGGCGACCTCCACCTGCTCGTGGCCTCCGACGAGCGTGCGCAGCTCGTCGAACTGCTGCAAGCCCACACGGGCGAAGGCCCGTGCGCCGACACGATCCGCACCGGCGAACTCACCAGTGCCGGCGATCTGGCCGCCGCCGGTGACCGCTGGCCCGTCTTCACGCCCGCCGCGCTGGGGGCGGGGTACCGGGCTGTCCACGCCGTCCCGATGGTCCTCGACGGCCACCCGTTCGGCGGCGTCAACCTGCTCTACGAGTCCCCGGCCACGCTGTCCGGCACCGAACGGTCCCTCGTCCGCTGCCTGGCCGACCTCGCGGCACTCGGGTTCGCCCAGGAGGACGGCGATCGCCGGGCGCGGCGGCTGGTCGAGCGCACGTCGGCCGCAATCGACGACCGGGCCCACCTCTCCCAGGCCATCGGGTACGTCGCGGGCGCACTCGGGATCGGCGTCGACGAGGCACGCACCCTGGTGTGGCAGTACAACCGGCGGACGGGCGAACCCGTCCGGTACCTCGCACGAGCACTCGTCGACGGCACGCTCGCCCCCGGCAGGCTCACCGCGCAGCCGTCCGGCTGAACCCGCGACGACGCCGGGCGGCTCAGGACCGTTGCCCGGCGGCCACGCCGCGTCAGAACCACCGGGACGCTTGCTCGTTGCCGAAGGGGCGGAGGAGCACGATGGTCGCGTCTTCGGCCAACGCGCCGGCCCGGTGGGCCAGCACGGCCTGGGTGACCCGGCGGGCAGCCTCGGGCAGCAACCCGTCCGGCACCTCGCGCTCGAGGACCTCGGCCAGCCCGGAAAAACCGAACGCCGCGCCCTGCCGGTCGCGCGCGGCGACGATCCCGTCGGTGTACAGCACCAGCACGTCGCCGGGCCGCAGCTCTTCCGCGGCCACGGTCCACCTGCCGCCGCCGCCGAACGGCGCGGCGCGGCCCTCGGCCAACGGGCCGGCCACCTTGCCCTGCCGCAGCAACAGCGGCAGCGGCGGGTGCCCGGCCACCACGTACGAAACCCGGCCGGTGGCCACGTCGAACTCACCCAGCACGCCGCGGACGGCGCCGTTCCCGAGGCCGGCGACCGCCTCGTCCACCGCACGGGCCTGGGTCTCCAGGCCCAGCCCGTCGCGGCGGGCCGCGCGATAAGCGGACAGCGCGACCACGGCGCTGAGGGCGGCGGTGGGCTCGCCGGCGCCCGCGTCGAAGACCGCGAAGGACACCGAGGACTCGGACAACGCGTAGTCGAACACGTCGCTGGTGAGGTCGTCGGCCGGTTCCGCCGCCGCCGCGATGGTCACCGACTCCGTCGCCACCGTGAACGGCGGCAGGGCCGACCACAGCAGCTCGGTCACCGGGCCGCGGTGCTCCCGTCGCCGGGCGCGGTCGAGGCCGTCCCCGTACTGCGTGGTGATGGTGACCAGGTGCCCGAACAGGTAGGCCAGCCACCGGACCTGCTCACGCAGCAGCGGGTCGCGCGGGTCGGTGCCGTCGGTGGGGGCCACCTCGAGGACGCCGAGCCGCTCCACCCCGTCCAGCAGCGCCGCCCACAACCGGGGTCCGTCCTGCTCGTCGGTGACCACCAGGTCACCGCGCTGGAAGGCTTCACCCGCCGGGGTGTTTTCGACCGGGACGGGCCGCCGCCCGGTACCGCCGATGGGCACGAGCGTGCACTGGGCGTAGTCGGCCAGGTAGACACCCACCCGCAGGTCAAGGGTCTCGCCCGCGGCGTCCATGATCGCGGGCAGGCGCTCCGGCGGGGCGCGGTGGGCGCCCTCCAGCAGGCTCACCAACGCTGCCAAGGGGCCACGGGCGGGCCTGCTCTGCCGGACCGGGCTGCTGTAGGGCACCCGGTTCCGGCCGACCAGCTCGTCGAGCCGCTCGTTCACCGCGTGCGCCACCATGTCCCGCTGCACCCGCGGCAGCACCATCACCCCGTTCAGGTACGCGTCCAGCTCCAGCAACCCGACGTCGCCGCCCAGGGCGAAGTACCGCATCCACAGCTGCTCCAGCGTCAGGCCGGCGCGCTCGAAGCATTCGACGAGCCGCCGTCGCTGTTCCTCTTCGGTGGCTGCCATGTCACCGGCTTCCTCGCGCGGCCCGCTCGGCCACGGCCGCCGCGGCCGCCACGGTGTCCTGCCGTTCCGATCGGGCGAGCCCCAGCAGCATGTCGAACGCCGCTTCCTCCGAGATGTGCTCTCGCTGCATCAGCGCCCCCTTCGCCAAGTTGATCACATCGCGGTCCCGGAGGACCCCCTTGAACTCTTCGCTGACCCGGCGTGCGTCGTCGTAGGACCGCATGTTGGCCACGAAGATGCCCGCCTGCCCGGCGAACAACGTCAGCAGCCGCTCGTCACGGCCGGAAAAGCCGCCGGGCTCACGGGCGTAGACCTTGACCGCACCGGCACAGCTGTCCCGGACCAGCAGCGGCGCGCTGAGGGCCGCGCGCATCCCGAGTGCCGCGGCCGCCGGACCCCACCGCGGCCACCGGCGGTCGGCGAGCACGTCGTCGACGCGGACCACCGCCCGCTCGGACCAGGCGGCCAGGCACGGTCCCTCGCCGAGCGCGTACTGCCGGTCGTCGGTCTGCCGCACCACCTCATCCGACGCCGCGGCGGTGGTCCGCCGTCCCGTCTCGTCGAGCAGGCTCACCCCCGCCCCGGCCGACGCCGGAATCGCTTCGGCGGCTGCGGTCACGACGGTTTCCAAGGCCGACTGGATCGTTTCGCGCGACAGGAGGAGGCCGGACATCCTGGCCACCACTACGGCGAGCTCGTTCGCCAACGGCAGGTCGGCCACCATCGTCACCTCTTCGGTCCCGCATGAGATCTCTTCGCGGGGACTACCCGGGGTGGCACCCGCTTACTCGTCCTGGACCGAAGCTCGCCGACGGCCACACCGCTCCTGAGCCGGCTCAATCCCAGGTCGCGTCGGGATCCGCTTCGCCATCGGCGTCCCGGCGCACCTGCGCGGCCACCCCCGCCGAGGCGGCCCGTTCGTCACCCGCGCCCAGCCTCCGCAGTTCGCTGCGCGCCTCGGCCCGCCCACACCCGAGCCGGCGCTGCAGCGCCCCGTTGCCCTCGCCGATCTCCGCGGCCGCCTGGACGCGCTCGAGCAGCCGTCGAGCGGACTCGACCTGCGTCGGTGTGGCCATCTCCCCACTGTGCTCCTCGCGCATCCCCCTGACCAGCCACCGGCTTCTTCCCGGTGCCCGAGCCTCGGCCGGACAGTGTGCTGGCTCCTCGCTCCCCGGTGGCCGCGGCGGCCGCCCTGCAGGCCGGGCCCGGCTGCTCGCCGTCGGCGTCCCGGGCAGGCGAGCAACCGCCTGCGGCCCTGGCTGCCGACGCTGCTGGGCCGCGCTGGTCTCGGCAGCGGTGCGGAAGGTGCACGCCGGTGAACCGGCGCCGCCGAGCCTCCCCGCCCCGCGCCCCTCACGGCCTGACGCGCGCCGGCTCCTCGGCGAGGCGGTGGGCCTGCGCCCGGGTTTCGTCGTTCATCGGGAAGAAGCACTCGATGCGCAGTTCCTGGAGCGTCACGTCCTGGGGTGTGCCGAGCGTCGTCACCGTGGAGAAGTAGGCGAACTTGCGGGTGCCGCGCTCGTAGTGGATCGGCACGATCGGGAGGAGCGGCGCCGCCGGGTCCGGCGACCGCAGGCTCGCGGGCACCCGGGGGTAGTGCAGGACCTCCTCCAGGATGTGCTGGGCGCGCTCGTCGGCCACCCCGCCGATCGCCTCCCGGTGGACCCGGCGGACCAGCGCCTCGGCGACGTCCGGCCAGTTCGTCACGTACGGGCGGACGCCGTCCGGGTGGAACATCCGGCGCAGGACGTTCGGCGGTCCCGGCGGGCTCGCCGGTTGTCCGTCCCGGAGGAAGGCGAAGAACCGGCGGGCGGCCGTGTTCACGTGCCGGATGTCCCAGCCCCGGTCCATGACCAGCGCCGGGAACGGCTCCTGCTGAGCGAGAATGGCTTCGAGCGCTTCACGAACCGCCGACAACGAGGGTTCGTCCCAAGCGGACTCTCGATACTCCGGCGAGAACCCGGCGCTGAGCAACAAGGTGTTGCGTTCGCGCAACGGAACGTCGAGCACCTCGGCGAGCTTCAGCACCATGGCGCGGCTGGGCTTCGCCCGGCCGGTTTCGAGGAACGACAGGTGGCGGACCGAGACGGCGGCCTCGGCGGCCAGTGTCAGCTGGCTCAGCCGCCGGGCACCACGCCAGTGCTTCAGCAACGTGCCCACGTCAGGCATCGGCCGGGTGTCCCGCGGTCCAGGCGTGCGGCGCCACGTCTTCCTCGAGCGCCGGCCGGGCGAGGTTGACCGTGTAGTTCGTCATCGCGGAGATCGCGACGCCGGCGATGACCTCGAACCCCTGCTCCTCGGTGAAGCCGGCCGCCCGGAAAGCGGCCAAGTCGGTGTCGTCGACATGGCCGCGCTGCTCGATCAACGCCTGCGAGAACGCCGAGAGCGCCGCCATCCGCGGGTTCCCCGGTACCTCGCCGCGACGCAGTGCCTCGACCACCTCCGGTTCGACGCCGTCGGCGAGCGCCTCCAGCGTGTGGAACGCGACCGCCCACTCGGCACCGTTGGCGACCGCGTTGGCCAGCAGCAGGACCTGCCTCTCGGCGGCCCCGAACGTCCCGCCGCCCCGGAAGTGCCCGAACGCCGAGAAGAACGTGTTCAGCAGGGCCGGGGAGTTCGCCATCAGGGCGGCCGCGGCGGGCACGAACCCGAACGCGTCCCGCAGGGCCTGGAGCGGTTCCGCGGTGGCGGTGCCCGCGGCGTGGATCCGTTGACTCGTCATGTCCTGAAGTCTGCGGCCGCCACGGCCCGAAACCAATTCCCCGTGAGGTAAAGGCTACCCCTCGATCCGCAGGGTCACGGCGCCGCCCGCGGGCCGGACGACGGCCCCCGCCTCCGTCGGCTCGACCGCGCCGCCGGTCACCGCGGAGACGGTGCCGACGCCCACCAGCAGGATCTGCCAGTCCGCCGGGGGTTCCGGGGTCTCGATCCGCACGTGGTCGCCTCGGCGGTGCGTCACGAACACCGTGTCGCCCACGGTCGTCGTGCGGGTGCCCTCGCTCAGCTCGTACAGGCACAACGTGACGCCGTCCGCGTAGGCGTAGTCCGGGCGGGAGTCGACCGCTCCGAGCGGCAGGACCGTGTCCGGGCGGACCAGGACCGGCAGTTCGAGGAAGCCCCGGTGGTCGTGGATCCACCGTGGTCCCCGCACCTTTCTCCCGGTCAGCAGGTCCGTCCAGCACCCGTCGGGGACGTAGTAGGAGACGGCGCCGTCGTCCGAGAACACCGGCGCCACCAGCAGGCTCTCCCCCAGCATGTACTGGCGCTCCAGGTGCGTGCACGCCGGGTCGTCCGGGAACTCGAGGACCATCGCGCGCATCATCGGGACGCCCTCGGCCACCGCCTGGCGGGCCACCTGGGCGAGGTACGGCATCAGCCGGGCCTTCAGCTTCGTGAACCGGCGCAGGACGTCGACCGCTTCCTCGTCGAACAGCCACGGCACCCGGTACGAATGACTGCCGTGCAGCCGGCTGTGCGACGACAGCAGCCCGAACGCGATCCACCGCTTGAACAACGCCGCCGACGGCGTGCCCTCGAACCCGCCGATGTCGTGGCTCCAGAACCCGAACCCGGCCATCCCGAGCGACAGGCCGCCGCGCAGGCTTTCCGCCATCGCCTCGTATGTCGCCTCGCAGTCACCGCCCCAGTGGACCGGGAACCGCTGCGACCCCGCCGTCGCCGACCGCGCGAACACCACGGCGTCACCCCGCTCGCGCAGGAGCTCGAACACCGTCTCGTTGTAGAGGTACGTGTAGTAGTTGTGCATCCGCTCCGGATCGGATCCGTCGTGGTAGACCACGTCCGTGGGGATCCGCTCGCCGAAGTCGGTCTTGAAGCAGTCGACACCTTGCTCGAGCAGAACGGCCAGGTTGGCCGCGTACCATTCCCGCGCGGCCGGGTTGGTGAAGTCGACCAGGGCCATCCCGGGCTGCCATTCGTCCCCCTGCCACACGTCGCCGCCCGGTTTCCGGAGCAGGTACCCGCCCGCCACGCCCTCGGCGAACAACGCCGAACGCTGGGCGATGTACGGGTTGATCCACACCGAGACCCGCAGTCCGCGGGCCTTCAGCCGGGCGAGCATCCCGGCCGGATCGGGGAACGCCACGGGATCCCAGGTGAAATCGCACCAGTGCAGCTCGCGCATCCAGAAGCAGTCGAAGTGGAAGACGCTCAGCGGCAGGTCGCGGCCGGCCATGCCGTCGATGAAGCCGGTGACCGTCCGCTCGTCGTAGGACGTCGTGAAGGACGTCGACAACCAGAGCCCGAACGACCACGCCGGCGGCATCGCGGGCCGGCCGGTCAGTGCGGTGTACGTGCGCAGGACGTCCTTCGGTGTCGGCCCGTAGACGACGAAGTACTCCAGCGACTGCCCTTCGACGCTGAACTGCACCTTCGACGTCACCTCGGACGCGACCTCGAACGACACGCGGCCGGGGTGGTTGACGAACACGCCGTACCCGGCGTCGGTCAGGTAGAAGGGGATGTTCTTGTAGGCCTGCTCGGTCGCCGTGCCCCCGTCGGCGTTCCAGCTGTCCACCTGCTGGCCGTTGCGGACCAGCGGCCCGAACCGCTCACCGAGGCCGTACACGCTGTCGCCGACGCCGAGGTTCAGCTGCTCCCGCACGTGGTGCACGCCGTCCACCGTCAGGAAACCCAGGCCCTTGCCGGCGCTGGAGGTGAGCACTTCGCCCGCGGCCACGAACTCGACCCGCCACGCGTCCTCACGCACCCGGACCGACAGGTTCCCGGACGTCAGGACGACGGCGCCGTCCTCCCGCGACACCTCACCACCGGGTTCGCCGTCATCGACGGCGAACCGCGGCCCCCGCTCCCGCTCGCCCGCGAAGTGGGTGACCTCGACCTTGATGACGTCCGGCCGTGGGGCGGACAGCGCGACCGTGATGAGCGGTCCCTTGAGCAGGTCGCCCCGGTGCCGGACGGCGTGGGCGGGCGCGTGCACCACCAGGGAGCCGGGCCCTTCGGTGATCTCGCGGACTTCGACCGGGTGGGCCGCCGTGACCCCCGGTTTGAGCTTCCAGTAGCCGTCGCTGAACTTCATCGCGCTGCCGGACCTCGGCCGCGACACCGGCCGGCGCCGGGTTCGTGACCCGACCTCCGCCACCCGAGGCGCCTACCCGCCGCCGGCCGGTGCTGTCGCATGACGATGTCCTCCATGAGTGCGGTGAACGGTCAGGAAGCGGTTACCGAGTAGCTGTTCGAAGTGAAGTTCAGGCCACCCGAAGACGACGTGATCTCGAAGCCGAACTGCACCTCGCCGAGGGTCACGTCCCCGAACCAGCCGCGGGCCTTGATCCAGTTCATGACCGCGAGGACGTCGACGGTGCCGGCGTTGGTGTTCGACGTGCGCAGGAACGAGAACACCGCGTTCGAGCCGTTCGATCCCTTGTAGACGTCCCAGGTGTGCCCGCCGACGCTCACCGTCGTCTGCTTGGTGCCCAGCGGACCGACCGCACCCTGCTTGTTGACCCACAACATGATCTCGTAGGCGTTGTTGTTCGCCCAGATGTCATAGGCCGTCTCGTAGGCGCCGCTGCCCGGCCGGCTCACGTTGAAGCTGCTGGAAACCTGCCGCAGCGAACTGAGCGTCCGGCCGACGTTCTTCGCCGAGTGCGGGTAGGACTTGATCCCGCCCGTGTTCGGGTGGTCCGCCCACACACCCCAATTGCTGTACGAATTCGCCCAGATCGTCTGCGGACCGGCGCCGCTGCCCCAGACGTCGTTGCGGACGGTGTATCCACCGTTGGACCACGTCGCCCATTTGTCGGAAGACGACCAGGTGGCCGCTTCGGCCACCCCCGCGGTGGTCGCCACCACTGCGGCCGCGGTCAGCGAGACGAGCAAGGAACGCACAACGTTGTGCATGGTTCTGTCCTTTCCCGGTTACCCCGATGTCGAATCGTTTCGACGACGTTTTCACGGCCAGCGCGGCGCGAACGGGAGTGGACCGACTATCGCAGGTACTCGCGTACGGGTCAAGATACGGTGGGTGACTTACCCGCATTCGACCAGCATCGACAATGAACCGCAAAAGAATACTTCGATGATTTCGATATCGGCGAAGATGTCGATTCCATCGAATCGGGAACCGTACTCGCACTCCACCAGGCGACCTCCCGAATGCGTAACGTCGATGCGTTTCGACGAATCGGCGATCAGGCGTCCCGCGCGGCCGCACGCGCGCGGCGGCGTTCGGCATCCCCCGCGAGGAGGAGGTACGCCGCGGCCGTCCACGTGTACGCGCGATCGCGCAGGCCGTCGCCGGTCACCGCGTCGAAGTTCTCGGCGAACCCGGACTTTTCGCACACCGCCCGGAACCGGGCGCCGACCCGGTCGGCGAGCTCGACGGCACCGGCGCGGCGGAGCCCGTCTTCGATCAGCACGGTGACGGGCGCCCACACCGGCCCGCGCCAGTAGCCGTCCGCCTCGTAGAACTCGGACGCCGGCAGCTCGGTCGCCAGCCCGATGTCGGTGAGGTGCTCCTCCAGCCCGGCCACGACCTTGTCGCGGACGTCCGGCGGCAGGTGTTCGCCGAGCACGATCGGCATGAGCTCGAGCAGGCTCGCGCCGGACTGGACCGCCCCGGTGACGGCCGAGCGGCTGACGAACCTCGTGCCGTCCCAGAGCTCGCCCAGCAGCGACGCCAGCATGCTGTCCGCTTCGGCGTGCCACCGCGCGGCCGCGCCGGGATCACCCTGTTCGGCGGCCAGCACGGCGAGTTCCTTCAGCTGCAGGACGAGGAACGCGGCGAGGTCGGGTGTCTGCACGAGCCGGCGTTCGGCGAACGGTGTCGCGTTGTCCCAGCCGCTGTCGTTGCCGTGTTCGTAGTGGGCGAACGGCCCGCCGGGCACCCGGCGGTGCTCGAGCCAGAACGTCGTCCAAGCCGCCAGCTGCCGGTAGACGGCGCCCCGCTCCGCTTCGGGCAGGCCTGCCGGAAGCCGGCCGCGCAGGCGGCCGAGCGTCCAGCCGTGGATGGGCGGTTTGACGAAGTTGCGCAGCACCTCGGCGTGGGTGATCGAGTCGGGCAGCGCGCCCCGGTCGTCCTGGTGGTCGAAGACGACCTGGAACTGGTGCCAGGCCAGCTCGGGCCGTCCACCGGCCAGCGCGAGCGCGTTGAAGCAGTGGTCCCAGCTCCACACCTTGTCCATCCAGTGCTTCGACATCAGCACGGCCGGACGGCCCACGAACCCGGCCGGCGCCACAATGGCCGACCAGAGCACGTAACAGGCGAGCTCGGCGGCCGGGGTGTGCTCGCTGCGCCAAGGCGCCACTGAATCAGCGAAAGTGGCGAACTCGGTGCGGGTGGCGGCGAGCACGTCGGCGAACGTCAGTGCCGTCGAGTACGGCTCCCGGGTGCCGGGGAGTTCCTCGATCACCACTTCCCAGGCGTCGCCGCCCACGACGACGGCCCGCTCGGCCGTGCCGAGCGCCTCGGCGCCGACGTGCCGCGCGTGTCCGGAAAGGACGGTCACCCGGTAGCGGCAGCCGGTCTCGTAGGACGTGAACACGGCCGAGCCGTCGACCGGATCGGTGAAGAAGTAGCTGCCGGTGAACGGGGTGAGCGTGGGTTCCGCCGCGCGGATCCGCAGCTCGAGGCCGCGCCCGGCGATCCTGAGCGCTTCCGGTGCCGCGAACACCGCCGTGATCCGCCGGTCGCCGGTGCCCCAGGTGAGTGCGGACGGCGTGGCGCCGGCCGCGACCGCCGCGGGTGCGCCGCCGCTTTCGGGGACCAGGGCCAGCACGGCGTGCATGCCGTGGCGGTGGGACACGACGTGGAGGTCGTCCGCGTAGGTGGCCTGGGCCACCACCGGGGAAACGTCGAACCACGCTCCCGGGTAGCTGAAGGGAATCTCCCGCAGCGAAAATTCCTGATCACCCGTGGGCACAGGGTCGTCCTTTCCGAAAGGGGGCTCAGTCCTTGACGGCGCCCGCGGTGACGCCGGCGGCGACGAACCGTTGCGCCAGCACGAGAAGCACGGCGGCGGGCACGGAAGCGACCACCGCCGTCGCCATGATGGAGTTCCACTCCTGGTTGTTGTTGCCGATGTAGCGGTAGATGCCCAGGGTCAGCGGCCGCATCGAGCCACCGCCGTCCAGGGTCGCCGCGAAGACGAAGTCGGACCAGGCCCACAGGAACGAGAACAGCCCCGCGGTCACGACGCCGTTGCGGCTCGCGGGCAGCACCACCGACCAGAACGCGCGCACCGCACCCGCCCCGTCGATCGTGGCCGCCTGGACGAGCTCGTCCGGCACCGAAGCCATGAAGGAGGTGAGGATGAGCACGGCGAACGGCACCGCGATCGTCGAGTCGGCGAGGACCAGCCCCCAGGCGGTGTTGGTGATGCCCAGCGTGACGTAGATGCCGTAGAACCCCAGCGCCATGATGATGCCGGGGATCATCTGGGCGACGAGCAGCACGAAGCCCAGCGTCCGGTGGCCGCGCGGGCGCAGCTTGGCCAGCGCGTACGCCGAAGGTGCGGCCAGGGCCAGAGTCAGCGCCACGGTCCCCAGCGCGACGAGCAGGCTGGTGGCGAAGTACGGGAGCTGCTCGTGCAGGACCCGCTCGTAGCCTTCGAACGTCGGCGCGGCGGGGAACCAGTCGGGCGGCGACTTGCGCATCCGCCCGGCCGGCGTCAGCGACACGTTGACCATCCAGTAGACGGGGAACAGCATCACGGCGGTGAGGACCAGCCCCACCGCGGTGCGCCAGCGCCGGATCACGCTTCCTCCTGCCTGCGCTGCGCGCGGACGTAGAGCAGCCCGGCGGCCAGTGCCAGCAGGATGAGCACGTTGCCCACGGCCGCGCTGGGCCCGAACCGCGGGAGCATGCTGCCGAACCCGAGCTGGTAGGACCAGGTGGCGAGGGTGGTCGACGACCCGCCGGGGCCGCCCTTGGTCATGATCCAGATGACGTCGAACACCTTCAGCGTGTAGACCAGCCCCAGCAGGAGGGTGATCGCCGAGACCGGCCGCAGGAGCGGGAAGGTGATGAGCCGGAACCGCTGCCACGCCCCCGCGCCGTCGAGCGACGCCGCCTCGTAGACCTCGCCCGGGATGTTCTGCAGGCCGCTGTGCAGCACGACGAGGTTGAACGGCACGCCGATCCAGATGTTGGCGACGATCACCGAGACCAGGGCCCAGGACGGCGACGTCAGCCAGTCGATCCGGCCGGCACCGAACCAGCCCAGCACGGAGTTGACCACCCCGGACTCGCTGTTGAGCAGCCACGCCCACGTCGAGCCGGAAACGATCAGGGGCAGCAGCCAGGGCACCAGGAACAGGGCACGCAGCGTCGGGCCCAGGCGGAAGTTCCTGGCGAAGAACACCGCCATCGCCAGCCCGATGCCGTACTGGAAGAGCAGCGACGCGGCGGTGAAGACGACCGTGTCGAACAGGGCCGTGCGGAAGGTCGGATCCGTGAACACAGTGGCGTAGTTGTCGAACCACACCAGCGGTGCCCCGCCGTGGACAAACGTCCGGACCGTGTAGTTGCGGAAGCTGAGATCGAGGTTCGTCGCCAGCGGATAGCCGTAGCAGAGCACGAGGTAGGCGACGAGCGGCACGAGGAACGCCCACGCGAGGAGCTGCTGGCGCCGTCGCCGCTCCCGGCCCGCCCGGCCGGGCGCCGGGGCGTCCGGCCGGGCGGTCACCGGCTCACGGATGTCCTGCACGAGCCGGCCTCACTTCGCCGACGCGGCGGTCGCCTGCGCGGCCGCGAGCGCGGCGCCGGGGGCCTTCGCGCCGGTGAGCGCGCCCTGCACGGCGCCCCAGAGCGGTTCCGAGATCCGGGGGTACCGGGTGCCGAGGTTGTCGCTCGTGCGCCCCTTCGCGACCTTGACCGCGTCGACCCACACCTTCAGCTCCGGCTGGGCGGCGACCTGCTTTTCCTGCACCGAAGGCACGGCGGAGACGTAGGTCAGCGCCGTGTCGGAGTCGAGGACGTTGGCCGGGCTGGTCAGGCAGGACGCGATCCGGCCCGCCGTCTTCTCGGCGTCCGGGCTGCTCTGGGCCGGCACGGTGACGAATTCGCCGCCGGTCGGTGCCGGGGCCGCTCCCCCGGCGCGGGCCGGGATCGGGAGGACACCGTACTCGAAGCCGGCCTTCTTCGCGTTCTGCAGCTGCCAGGTCCCGTTCTCGGCGAAGGCGTACTCGCCGGTCGCGAACTCCTGCCAGCTGGTCGTCTGCGTGTTGCCGACCACCGAATTCGGGGCGTAGCCCTTGTCCAGCCACGACTTCCACTGCGTGAGCGCCGAAACGGCGTCGGCGGAGGCCAGGTCGGTCAGGTTCGCTCCCGCGCCCCAGAACCACGGCAGGAACTGGAAGCTGCCTTCCTCGGTGCCGATGGCGGAGAACGTGATGCCCTTCTTGCCCGCGGCGTGCACCTTGGCCAGCGCCGCGTCGAGCGAAGCCCAGTCCCGCACGGACGCCGGGTCGACGCCGGCCGCGGTCAGCACGGACTTGTTGTAGTAGAGGGCGAGCGTGTTGGCGCCGATCGGCACGCCGTACACCTGGCCCTTGACGTCGGCGGCGGCGACCAGGTTCGGGGCGGCCGGCGTGGCGTCGAGGCCGGTGTCCGCATTGGACTTCACCACCCCGCCCTCGGCCAGGGTGGAGACCACGGGGTTGTCCACCACCAGGACGTTCGGCGCCGTGTTCTGCTGGGCGGCGAGCAGCACCTTGTTGGTGAGGTCGGTGGTGTCGAAGGCCTGCCGCGCGATCTTCACCCCGGCGTCGGCGCCGCACTTGTCGACGACCTTCGCCCACGCGGAACTCGCGTCGAACTGCGGGTAGGGGTCCCAGACCGTGAAGGCGCCGTCGGCGCCCGTCCCGCCGGCGCCCGCGGCGGGAGCCGGTCCGGAGGAGCACGCGGCCAGTGTCGTCGCGGCGACGGCCACCGACAGCAGCCGGATGATCGGGTGACGCTTCATAGGAGGTCCTTCCTGTCGGCACCTGTGACGACCTGGAGGCGGTCTGCGCGCCATCGAACCGGTTCGATGACCGAGGCCGCGCCACCGTAAACCCCGCGAGCTCTCTTGCGCAATACTGCGTGTACTACGATCGAACCGGTTCTCGAAAACGGCTCAGGAGTGGCATGAACATCGGGGAGATCGCGCGGCGTGCCGGGGTTTCGCGCAGCACCGTGTCGTACGCGCTCAGCGGCAAGCGACCGGTGTCGGCGGCCACCGTGCAGCGCATCAACGACGTCATCGCCGAGCTCGGTTACCGGCCCAACGCCAGCGCCCGCGCACTGGCCGAAGGCCGCACGCGCACCCTGGGCCTGGTCGTCCCGCCGGCCAGCCGCCGGCTGACCGACGTCCAGCTGGGCTTCGTCGGCAGCGTCGTCGACGCGGCCGCCGCCCACGACCTCGACGTCCTGCTCTCCCCCAGCGGCGGCGACCACGACCGCTCGTTCGAACGCATCGTGACCGGGCGGCGCGTCGACGGCGTGATCCTGATGGAAATCCTCCTCGAAGACCCGCGGGTCGAGCGGCTGAGCCAGGCGAGCCTGCCGTTCGTGACCATCGGCCACGTCGAGCACCCCGGGGCGTCCTGGTGGGTGGACGTCGACTACGGCGCCCTGATCACGCGGTGCGTGCACCACCTCGCGGACCTCGGCCACGAGGAAGTCGTGCTGATCAACCGCTCGGCGGAGCTCGTCGCGGCCGGGTACGGGCCCGCCCTGCGCTCGGCGACCGGGTTCCTCGACGCCACCGCGGCGCGCGGCCTGACGGCCCGCACGGTGTGCTGCGCGGACGAAGCCGCGGCCGGCCTGGCGTGCTTCGAGCAGATCCGGACACAGTGGCCCTCGGTGACGGCGGCGGTGACGATCAACGAAGCGGCCCTGCCCGGCGTCCAGCGCGCGCTGCACCGGGCCGGCCTGGAGGTCCCCCGCGACTTCTCGCTGACGGGCGTGATCGCCGAGCGCCTGGCCGAGGACTTCCACCCCCCGCTCACCGCGGCGGACGTACCCGCCGTCGAGCTCGGGCGGCTCGCGGTGGACCTGCTGCTGGCCCAGATAGCGGACGCCGGCGCGGCACCGCGGCACGCGCTGCTGGAGCCGCCGATCTCGCTGCGGTCGAGCACGGGTGCCCGGCGCCGCCACGGCTGACCGGCGCCGCCTCACCGCAGGCCCACCCCGGCGCGACAGCCGACTGGCACCACCCCGGCCCACCGCCGGTCACACCCCGCCGCACACCACCGACCGGCCCCCACCGGAGCGCTTCAGCCCTGCCGCGCCCGAGCCCCACCCCCCACCGATCCGCACCCCCGCCGAGCAGGCCCCAGCTCCAGCCGACTCATCGAACCGGTTCGCCAATCCGCCCGTTGCCTTTGCGCCACACCGTCCCGTAGTGTGCACTTCGCGATCGAACCGGTTCGATGGTCACCGACCTCCCCTCGACCTGCCCGGAGTCCCCATGGTTCAACGGCGAACTGTCCTGCCCGTCGCGCTCGCGGCGATCCTCACCACGGCCCTGCTGCACACCCCCGCCGGCGCGGCCACCAGCGTCCTGACGGTCGACCTCGGCGCCAGTACCGGCGCCTTCCACGGCGGGGCCGCCGGTTCCCTTTACGGCGTCTACGGCGACGGCGTCCCCAGTGCCAACGCGCTGGCCGGCTTTTACCCCAAGACGCTGGCCACCAAGGCCCAGGACGGCCCGCAGCACCCGGGCGCCGACGCCCTCGAGGTCGCGAAGCCGTTCGTCGCCGCCGGTGGGCGGGACGTCTACGTCTACCTGACCGACAGCTATCGCGGCTTCCCCTACCAGCGTGCCCAGGGCCAGGCCGGGGTCGACGACTACCGCGCCAAGCTCACCACCCAGGTCAACCAGGTCCTCGGCTCCGGCGAACGCGACCACGTCGTGTACGTCCCCTTCAACGAACCCGAAGGGAACATGTACGGCACCGGCCAGTACAGCTACGACAACGTCAGCTGGCTCACCGATCCCCGGCACTTCTTCGCGGAGTGGAAACAGGTCCACGACCTCATCAAGAAGCTCGACCCGCTGGCGCGCATCGCCGGCCCCAACACCAGCGTCCTCTACGACCAGGTGAAGGGCTTCCTCCAGTACTGCAAGGCGAACGACTGCCTGCCGGACGTGGTGACCTGGCACGAGCTGTCCTCGCCCGCCTCGGTCCGGTCCAATGTGGACCGTTACCGCGGCTGGGAGCGCGAGCTGGGCATCGGGCCGCTGCCGGTCAACCTCGACGAGTACGCCTACCGCTACCACCTGTCCGTGCCCGGCCAGATGATCCAGTGGATGTCGGCCATCGAAGACGCCAAGGTCGACGCCGATCTGGCGTACTGGAACATCGACGGCAACCTCGACGACAGCGTCGCGGAAGCGAACAAGGGCAACGGGCAGTGGTGGCTGTTCAACGCCTACGGCCGGCTGAGCGGGAACACCGTGCGCGTGACACCGCCGTCCCCCGGCCGGCAGTACACCCTGCAGGGCATCGCGACGCTCGATCGCGCCAAACGGCAGTCGCGCACGATCTTCGGTGGTTCCCGGGGCGCCGCGGACGTCCGGTTCGCCCACGTCGACCGGAAGGTCTTCGGCAGCCGCGTGCACGTCACCGTGCAGGAGATCCCGTGGACCGGGCAGCTCGGTGACTCCCCGGCACCGCAGCGGAAGCTCGACACCGAACTGGCCGTCCCGGCGGACGGCAGCCTCACCCTGCCCTTCACCGACCTCCAGGAGATGTCGGCCTACCAGGTGATCCTCAGCCCCGGCGGGAGCGGCACCACCGACGGCTCGCCGGCCCCGTGGCGCCACACGTACGAAGCCGAGGACGCCGCGCACACCGGCACCGGCTGGAGCCGCAACGGCCCGGAAGGCAATCCCGGCAACGTCGGCAAGTTCGCCACGTCCGGCGACTACAACGTCGGCGGCCTGCGAACCGGGTCGGACGTCACGCTCTCCTTCGACGTCGACGTGCCTCAGGACGGCCGTTACGACCTCAGTGTCTTCTCGAACACCTACGACAAGTACCCGAGCGTCGTCGCCCAGGGCCCGACCAACGTCTTCCTGCGGGTCGACGGCCGGGACCCGCGGCAGCTGAACCTGCCCGTCTCCTACGAGTGGGTGGTCTGGGACCACACCGGCACCCGCGTGCCGCTCACCGCCGGACGGCACACGATCACCCTCGCCGCGGCCGACCCCGACCTCGGCACCACCCGCGGCGACGCGATCATCGACAAGATCGACCTCACCCGCGTCGATCCCGCCACCGACGGCCGCACGAGCTACGAAGCGGAGTACGCCGACCTCGGGACGGCCGCGATCCGGTACGACGTCCGCGGCACGTCCGGCCCCGGCGCGGTGTCGCTGCGCCGCGGCGCGTCGGCGACCTTCTGGGTCCACGCCGACCACGACGGCTACGCGTCCGTCAGCTTCGACCGGACCGGCCTGGGCACCGCCCGCGTCGACGTCAACGGGCAGACCGGGTGGCCCCTCGGCGCGCCTGGGGCCCCGGACACCGTGCCGCTGTTCCTCTCGGCGGGCATCAACCGGCTCGTCGTCACCGGCACCACCGGCGAACTCCTGCTCGACCGCGTCCGCACCGCGCCGTCATCGGTCCCGGCACCGGCCCGGATCGAAGCCGAAACCGGCGTCCTCACCGGGGCCGCCCAGCGGAGCGGCGACTTCTCGTTCGCCTCGGGGCAGGTCGTCACCGCGGTGGGCGACGGGCCGGGCAACGCGCTGACCCTGCGGGTGACGGCGAAGCAGGCGGGCCACCACGTCCTCGTCGTCCGCTACGCCAACGCGGAGGAGTCGATCCCCACCCACTACAACCCCGACCCGGTCGCGCGGCACGCCGACATCGCCGTCAACGGCGGCGCCGCCCGGCGGGTGCTGTTCCCGACCACGTTCCACTTCAACCAGTTCCGCGATCTCGCCGTCCCGGTCGACCTGCGCGCCGGGACCAACACGATCACCTTCACCGCCCAGGAGCTGCCGGACTGGGACGGGAAGACCTCCAACCAGTTCGGCCAGCGCTCGAAGTACGCCCCGAACATCGACTCCGTCTCGGTCGCGCCCCTCACGGCCGGCTGAGCACGGTTCCAGCGAAACGAACGTGAGCCCCCGCCGGGTTTCGGCTTCCGCACCACGGGTAGCCCGGAGCCCGGAGGGGGGCTCGCCGGAGCTGCGGAGAGGCCTCGATGTCGCCCATCGACCACCTGATCGTCACCGTCATCGGTCCCCGCCGGGCGCAGGCCCGGGAACCGCGCCCCACCGCGCCGCCGGACCCCGGCGAGCCCGGGCGGCCCTCCCCGGAGCCTCCGTCCGGTCAGGGGCCCGTCAGCGGGTGAACACCCGGAGGTCGATCGAGTCGCCCAGGAGGCGGTCGCCTGCCGCGTTCGGGTGGTAGCAGTCGCTGCGCCAGTCCGCGCGGATCACCGTCGGGTCGGCCGGATCACGGAGCACCGAATCGAAGTCGAGCACCGCGTCGAACGTTCCGGACGTGCGGATCCACGCGTTGACCGCGAGGCGGGCCTGCTCCTTCGGGCCACCGGCCGCGTTGCACATCGGCAGGATGGTCGCGCCGACGATCTTGCGGCCCGTGGCGTGCACGCGCCGGACGATGGTCCGCATCGCGTCGATGACCTGCGCGGCGGGCGCGGGCGCGGCGTTGTCGCCACCGCCGAGGTCGTTCGTCCCCTCCAGGAGCAGGACGTACCGCACGCCCGGCAGGGAGAGCACGTCCCGGTCGAGCCGGAGCGGCGCGGGCGGGCCGCAGCACTGGCCGGTGGGGTCGTACGGGTTCGGCTGCACGCTGACGGTGTTCCCGCTGATCCCCGCGTTCGCCACCGACAGCTGCCGCGACGGCGGCAGCTTACCGAGGCGTCCGGCGAGGACGTCGGTCCAGCGCGGGCCACCGCCGAAGGCGTTGTAGCCGTCGGTGATCGAGTCGCCGAGGGCGACGATCGTGCCGCGGGCCGGGGACACCGCACTGATCGCGTCCGCCCACCACAGGACACCGGGCGCGAAGGGACCGTAAGCGGTTCCCGGCTCGTCCGCTCCCGCGTCGCCCGCTCCGGCCGAGGTGAACGACCCCGGTGTGTCGGTCTGCGGTGGCGGGAAGGTGTGGCCGTTGACCGGCGCACCCGGGGCGTAGACGCTCACCGCGACGTGGTCGCCGCGCCGGACGGACAGGGGCAGCGGATCGGTCCACGCGCTCGCGCCCGGCGGGATCGTCACCGCGTGCCGGAAGCCGAACGTGGCCCGGCGGTTCGACCCCGGAACCAGCGACGGCGAATCCGTCGACGGCTGCCGGCCGACCCACACCGACCGGACGGTCATCGCGGTGCCGCCGAACGGGTTGCTCAGCCGGACCCGCAGCGCCGCCCCCGGCGCGGTCACGGTGAGCACGTTGCGGATCGTGACGTCGGGTGCGGTGCCGTGCACCCCTTCGAGCGCGGACTCCGTCAGGGTGACCGTGCCGGGCAGCCCACCGCCGCCCGAGGACGCGGCCTCCGCCACGGCCGGGCTCACCAGCGACGCGGAAACGGCCAGGACCACAGCAGTTCGGCGGATGCGCATCCGACCGTCCTCTCGTCGAGTTGCCGGTGGCTCGGGAATCAGCTTACCGCCATGACAAGACCGGCCAAAGCCCGAACGTCGCGAATGACTCATCGGGGACGTCGGACGTCCCCGATGAGTCATTCGC
>NZ_JBEZYB010000069.1:0-41304 GCF_040638285.1 Amycolatopsis sp. NPDC026612 | reverse complement strand
AATTAATGCTCTCAAAGGAACCTCAAACGAGGTTCAATACATAAGCTCTACTGGCTTAGTTCACTAGCACACTGTTGAGTTCTCAAGCAACACACCCCGAACAACACCGCCGTCAAGCGGCCCCACCCGGAGCGAGTCATTCCTAGCAGTTTTGGTGGGACACCCACTCAATCGCGATCCGCGAGAGCTTGGTTCGTGTCCCGGTGGCCACCCGGTTTCCCTGGCGACTTGGAGAACTTTACACCCCTCCGGAGGGCCCGAAACAGGGGGGTACCTTAACCTTGTTTCCGCAGGTCAAGGCCCTGTTCCGGGCCCGGAGCCCGGTCAGCTGCCGAGCGCCACGCCGGCGACGTTGCGCCGCCCGCGACGGACCACCAGCCACCGGCCGTGCAGCGCGTCCTCGCGGGACGGCTTCCACTCCTCGTCGGCGACCTTCACGTTGTTCACGTACGCGCCGCCCTCCTTGATCGTGCGGCGCGCGGCGCCCTTGCTGTCCGCCAGTCCCCCGGCGAGCAGCAGGTCGACGATCGTCGGCTGGGCCGCCGGGTCGACCTTGCCGTTGGGCACCTCGGCCATCGCCGCGTCGAGGGTGCGTTCGTCCAGTTCGCCGAGCTCGCCGCGGCCGAACAGCGCCTGGCTGGCGTTGATCACGTGCCGGGTCTGCTCCTCGCCGTGCACGAGGTTCGTGAACTCCTCCGCCAGGCGTTTCTGCGCGGCCCGCAGGTGGGGACGCTGCTCGGTGTCCTCCGCCAGCGAAGCGATCTCCTCCTGGCTCAGGAACGTGAACATCCGCAGGTAGCGGATGACGTCCGCGTCGCCCACGTTCACGAAGTACTGGTACCAGGCGTACGGCGAGGTCATCTCCGGGTCGAGCCAGAGGTTCCCGCCGCCGGTGGACTTGCCGAACTTGCGGCCCTCGGCGTCGGTGACCAGCGGCGCGGTCAGCGCGTGCACGCCTGCTCCGTCGGTCCGCCGGATCAGGTCCACCCCGCCGAGGAGGTTGCCCCACTGGTCGGATCCGCCGACCTGCAGCTTGCAGCCGTACTGGCGGTGCAGCTGCAGGTAGTCCTGGGACTGCAGGAGCAGGTAGCTGAACTCGGTGTACGACATGCCATCGCCCTCGAGCCGGCGCTTCACCGTCTCCCGGTTGAGCATGACGTTGATCGAGAAGTGCTTCCCGACGTCGCGCAGGAACTCCAGGGCGGTCTGCTGCCCGGTCCAGTTGAGGTTGTTTTCGACGATCGCGCCGGTCGGCGAATCGTCGAAGTCGACGAACCGTTCGAGCTGGCCGCGGATGCGCCCGGCCCACTCCGCGACGACGTCCAGGGTGTTCAGCGTGCGCTCACCGGTGTCACGCGGGTCGCCGATCATCCCGGTCGCGCCGCCGGCCAGCACGATCGGCCGGTGCCCGGCGCGCTGGAACCGCTTGAGCATGAGCAGCGGGACCAGGTTGCCGGCGTGCAGGCTGGGCGCGGTCGGGTCGAAGCCGCAATAGAGCGTCACGGGACCTTGGTCGAGCTCGCGCCGGAGGGCGTCGATGTCGGTGGACTGCGCGATCAGGCCGCGCCAGGACAGCTCGTCGAGGATGTGTTCGCTCACGCCTGTAGATCCTCCCGCACCAGGTCAACCGACTAACTGGCGGGGCGGATCCGGCGCTTCCCGCCACGGCGGTAGGTGGACACGGCGGGCGAGCCGTCGACCCAGAATCGCCAGGGCGTGTCCATCGCCATCGCGACGCCGACGCGCGGACCGGTGCGGATCCGCTCGGCCGGGACCCGGGTACCGACGTGCAGCCGGACCGGCGATGCCGGATCGGTCAGGTCGACGCCGTTCTGCTCGCGGTCGATGCGGAGCACCGACGTCAGGATGGCCGGGCCCTTCGCCAGCTCCCCGGTCCCGCGCGCGTGCGGACGCCGCCGTCGCACGACGTCGACGCCCTCGACGACCTCACCGGCCCGCAGCAGGACCGCGCCGGCGACGCCGTCCTGCGAGCCGACGATGTTCGCGCAGAAGTGCATCCCGTAGACGAAGTAGACGTACAGGTGCCCGGCGGGACCCCACATGACGGCGTTGCGCGGCGTCTGACCGCGGTAGCAGTGCGACGCCGGGTCGTCCTCGCCGCGGTAGGCCTCGACCTCGACCAGCCGGACGGCGACGGTGCCGTCCGGGCCGTCGGCCTCGAGGACCGAGCCGAGCAGCAGCTGGGCCAGGTCGACCGGGTCCAGCGCCAGTTCGTCGCGGGTGAACAACCGGCCTGCGTCGCCGCTCAAACGGGTTCCTCTCCTCGGCTTCCTGGCGCGACCACCCTAGCCCTTGAGCGATCGCTCAAACTTCCCTACAGTCTTTTTGAGCAGTCGCTCAAACCGAGGGGAGACCGGAGATGAGACCGAAGGCGCTCTACGTGGAGACGGTGATCCGCACGGATCTCGACACCCTGTGGCGGCACACCCAGGACCCGGGCCTGCACCGGCGCTGGGACCTCCGCTTCGCCGAGATCGTTCCGATCGACGGGCTCGACGGCCACTTCCGCTACGTTTCGCGGTTCCTCGGCGTCACGGTCGCCGGCGTCGGGGTGAGCGCGGCGTCGCGGGACTGGCCAGACGGTTCCCGGACGTCCGTGCTGCGGTTCGCCTCGGCCGACCCGCTGTCGCTGATCAGCTCGGGCGCGGGGTTCTGGCGCTACACGCCGGTCGCCGATGGCGTCCGGTTCGTCACCGGGTTCGACTACGGAACCCGCTGGGGACGCTTCGGGCGCCTGGCCGACCGGGTGTTCCGGCCGGTGTTCGGCTGGCTGACGGCGTGGTCGTTCGACCGGCTGCGGCTCTGGCTGGAGACGGGCGTCACCCCGGAGGACCAGCCCCTGACCGCGCCCTCGGCCGCCCGCTGTGGCCGGACGCGGCCCCGCGACCAGGTGATTGCCGGAGTGTCGTCGTGAGCGGCGTCTTCGAGCGCGCGCTCGGCGCGGACTTCGCGAAGCTGCACCCGAAGGTGCGGGAGCGGCTCGCGCTGTCGGGGGGCCGCGGGATGATCGGCCACGGCGTGATGGACCGGATCTGGCGCGGGCCCGGCTTCACCCGGCCGTTCCTGTGGCTCGGGTCGGCGCGGCACATCCTGTTCCCCGACTGCGGCCGGAACGTGCCGTTCACCATCGAGAACTACCCGTACGTGGACGGGCACGGCCGCGAAACGGTGTCCTTCGTGCGGACCTTCGAGTTCCCGGACCGGCGCCGCCGGTTCGACGCCCAGATGGTGTTCAGCGCCACGCGCGGGCTCGTCGACTACCTGGGGACGCACCAGCACCTGGCGGTGGACCTCGCCGTGTCGGTCCGGCCGGACGGCGGGTTCCGGATCCGCTCCGGCGAGTTCCGGCTCCGGGAGGGGCCGGTGCGGGCGCGCCTGCCGCGCGGGCTCACCGGGACCGCCACTGTCGACGAGTGGTTCGACGACGGCTGCGGGCAGTTCCGGATCGCGGTGGCGGTGGTCCATCCCCGGTTCGGGCCGGTGTTCGGCTACGAGGGCAGCTTCGCCGCCCGGTACGTCGACGTCGGCGGCGGGGTGAGCGGCGCGGTGAAGCCCCTTCGTGAGAAGGTCATGGACTGATGGGCACCGGCCGGAACTCCAGTTCGCAGGACACGAAGCAGCGGCTCGTGGACGGCGTGCTGGAAGTCGTCCGGCTGCAGGGCATCACCGCCGTCTCCGCCCGGTCGGTCGCGAGCGCCGCGGGCGCGAACCAGGCGCTGGTCTTCTACCACTTCGGCAGCGTCGAGGAGCTCGTCGCGCAGGCGTGCGTCTCCGCGACGGAGGCCCGCGTCGCCCTCTACCGCGACCGCTTCGCCGCCGTGGCCACGGTCGGCGAGCTGCTGGCGCTCGGCCGGGAAATCCGGACCGCGGAACGCGCGGAAGGCAACCTGGCTCTCCTGGCCCAGACACTGGCCGGGGCCCAGGGCAGCGAACGGCTCGCCCAGGCGACCCGCGAGGGCCTGGACAAGTGGATCACCGAGGTCCGGACGGCTCTCGAGCGCGTGCTCGAGGCGTCGCCCCTGGCCGAGCTCGCGGACCCCGATGGACTGGCCCACGCCGTGTCCACCGGGTTCCTCGGGCTGACGCTGTTCGACACGGTCGACCCCGATGGCGCCGAGCAGGCCGTCGCCGCGCTGGAGCAGCTGGCCGTGCTGGTCGACGTCCTGGACGGCCTGGGACCGGTGGCCATGCGGGCGGTGCGGGCGAAGCTGCGGAAGACCGGCCGGGCGCGGGACGACCGCGCCTAGCCGGCCGTCACGTCAGTTGAGCCACTGGCGGGCCACGGTGACGCGCTCTTCGAGCCGCGCGCGCTGTTCGGCCACGCGTTCGGGGGCCGTGCCGCCCCGGGCGTTGCGGGAACTCACCGAACCTTCGACCGTGAGGACTTCGCGCACCGCGGGCGTGAGCGCCGGGTTGATCTTCTCGAACTCTTCGTCGGTCAGCTCGTCCAGGCCGACACCGCGGGCCTCGGCGACGCGGACGCTCTCGCCCGCCGCTTCGTGCGCGACACGGAACGGGACGCCCTGGCGCACCAGCCACTCGGCGATGTCGGTGGCCAGGGTGAAGCCGGCCGGGGCCAGCTCGGCGAGCCGGTCGGTGTGGAACGTGAGCGTTTCGAGCATGCCGGCGATCGCCGGGAAGAGGAGCTCGAGCTGTTCGACCGAGTCGAACACCGGCTCCTTGTCCTCCTGCAGGTCACGGTTGTAGGCCAGCGGCTGCGCCTTGAGGGTGGCCAGGAGGCCGGTGAGGTTGCCGATCAGCCGGCCCGCCTTGCCGCGCGTCAGCTCCGCGACGTCCGGGTTCTTCTTCTGCGGCATGATCGAGCTGCCGGTGGCCCAGGCGTCGTCGAGGGTCACGTAACCGAACTCGGCGGTGTTCCAGATGATCACCTCTTCGGCGATCCGGGACAGGTTCACCGCGAGCATCGCGACGGCGAAAGCGAACTCGGCGACGAAGTCGCGCGAAGCGGTGCCGTCGATGGAGTTCTCGACGCTGGTCACGAAGCCCAGTTCCTTGGCGACGGCCTCCGGGTCGAGCCCCAGCGACGAGCCGGCGAGGGCACCCGAGCCGTACGGCGACTCGGCGGTGCGGGTGTCCCAGTCCTGCAGCCGCGAGACGTCGCGCAGCAGGGCCTGGCCGTGCGCCAGCAGGTGGTGCGCCAGCAGCACCGGCTGGGCGTGCTGCAGGTGCGTGCGGCCGGGCAGGATCACGTCCGGGTGCCGCTTCGCCTGCGACACCAGCGCGTCGACGACCTCCAGGGTGCCGGCGACGACCCGGCGGGCCGCGTCCCGCAGCCACATCCGGAACAGCGTGGCGACCTGGTCGTTGCGCGACCGGCCGGCCCGCAGCTTGCCGCCGAGTTCGGTGCCCGCGCGCTCGAGCAGGCCGCGCTCGAGGGCCGTGTGCACGTCCTCGTCGGCGATCGTCGGCGTGAACTGCCCCGAGGCGACGTCCTGGGCGAGCGTGTCCAGCGCGGCCAGCATGCCCGTCAGCTCGGCTTCGGTCAGCAGGCCCGCCTTGCACAGCACGCGAGCGTGTGCACGGGAGCCGGCGATGTCGTAGGGCGCCAGTCGCCAGTCGAAATGGGTCGACGCGCTCAGCGCGGCCATGGCTTCCGCCGGACCGCTGGCGAACCGGCCGCCCCACAGCTGCACCGGCTGCTCGTTCCCGCTCACTGTTCTCGCTTCTCCTCGGTGTGTTCGTTCGGATTCAAGCCGGTATCTCCGTGTTCGGCCGACGAGCGCTGGGCGAGGACGGCGAAGCGCTCCGCCAGCTCCTTGCCCGTCAGGGGTTCGCGCGCGATCACGGCGACCGTGTCGTCGCCCGCGATCGAGCCGACGACCTCATCCAGCGCCGCGCGGTCGATGGCGCTGGCGAGGAACTGCGCCGCACCCGGCGGCGTCCGCAGCACCATCAGGTTGCCCGACGAGTCCGCCGAGACCATCAGTTCGGCCAGCAGCCGCGAGAGCCGGGACGTGCCGCCCTGCACCCCGCGGACCGGGCTGCCGTCCTCGGGGATGACGTAGACCGGCGCGCCCGAGTCCGGCCCGCGCAGCTTGACCGCGCCCAGCTCGTCGAGGTCGCGCGACAGCGTCGCCTGGGTGACCTCGATGCCTTCGGCGGCCAGCAGCTTGGCCAGCTCGGTCTGGCTGCGGATGGTCGTGGTGGCCACCAGTTCGGTGATCCTGGCCTGTCTGCCCACCCGGCTGCCGGTCATCGCCTGCTCTCCTCGAACAGCCAGACCAGCAGCGCCTTCTGGGCGTGCAGACGGTTCTCGGCTTCGTCCCACACCGCGCTGGCCGGGCCGTCGAGCACCTCGTCGGTGATCTCCCAGCCGCGGTGCGCCGGCAGGCAGTGCAGCACGATAGCGTCGTCCGCGGCCCTCTTCAGCAGCTCGGTGTTGACCTGGAGGGCGCGGAACGGGCCCACCCGGTCGAGCCCGTCGTTCTCCTGCCCCATCGACGTCCACGTGTCGGTGACGAGCACGTCCGCGCCATCGACCGCCGCGTACGGATCGGTGTAGACGGTCGCGCTGCCGCCGGTCTCGCTCGCCAGGTTCTTCGCGTCCAGCATGACGCCCTGGTCCGGCTGGAAGCCGACCGGCGAGACGACCCGGACGTGCATCCCCGCGGTGACCCCGCCGAGCAGCAGCGAGTGCGCCATGTTGTTGGCGCCGTCGCCGAGGTAGACGAGCGTGAGCCCCTCGAGTTTGCCCTTGCGCTCGCGGATCGTCATGAGGTCGGTGAGCACCTGGCACGGGTGGAACTCGTCGGTGAGCGCGTTGACCACGGGGATCGACGCGGCCGAAGCCATCGCTTCGATTCGCTTCTGCGCGAAGGTGCGCCACACGATCCCGTCGACGTAACGCGACAAGACCCGCGAAGTGTCCTCGATGGTCTCTTCGCGGCCGAGCTGCATCGAACGGCCGTCGACGATCACCGGGTGACCGCCGAGCTGACTGATGCCGACCTCGAACGAGAACCGGGTCCGCGTCGAGTTCTTCTCGAAGATCGCCGTGATGGACTTGCCGGCGAGCGTCTTGGTGCCCAGCGGGTCGGCCTTGAGCGCGTCGGCGAGGTCGAGGATGGCCTTCTGCTCGGCGGGGCTGACGTCATCGTCGCGGAGGAAGTGGCGCAGCATCAGTCGGAGTCCTTCGATTCGGGGGTGGCGGCGTCGAGGGCGTTCGGCAGCGCGGCGAGGAAGCCTTCGGCCTGGTCACCGTCGAGCACGAGCGGGGGCGCCAGCCGGACGGCGTCGGGCGCCACCGGGTTGACGAGGTAGCCCGCGTCCTGGGCGGCCTTGGCGACCGCCGCCGAGACGGGCTGCTTCAGGGCGATGCCGAGCAGCAGCCCGGCGCCGCGCACCCCGGCGACGAGCGGGTGGCCCAGCGCCTCGACACCCGCGGTGATGTCCTTGCCGAGCGAGGCGACGTGGTCGAGCAGGCCTTCGGCGGCGATGGTCTTCAGCACGGCCAGGCCGGCCGCGCAGCAGACCGGGTTGCCGCCGAAGGTGGTGCCGTGCTGGCCCGGCTTGAGCAGGTCGCCCGCCGCGCCGACACCGATCACCGCGCCCAGCGGCAGGCCGCCGCCGAGCCCCTTGGCCAGGGTGATGACGTCCGGCACGATGCCGGCCTGCTGGTAGCCGAACCAGGTCCCGAGCCTGCCGAGGCCGGTCTGCACCTCGTCGAGCACCAGCAGCGTGCCGGTGGCCTTGGTGATTTCGCGGGCGGCCTGGAGGTAGCCGTCCGGCGCCGGGATGACCCCCGCCTCCCCGAGCACCGGCTCCAGGAAGACGGCCGCGGTTTCGGTGTCGACGGCGGCCTTGAGCGCTCCCACGTCCCCGAACGGCACGTGCTCGACCCCGGGCACCAGCGGCTTGAAGGCGTCGCGCTTGGCGGGCTGGCCGGTGAGCGTCAGCGCGCCCATGGTCCGGCCGTGGAACGCGCCTTCGGCGGCGACCACCTTGGTGCGCCCGGTCAACCTGCTGATCTTCAGCGCGGCTTCGTTGGCCTCGGCACCGGAGTTGACGAACAGCACCTTGCCGTGGCCGGTGAGGCCGGCGACGTCGAGCAGCGCCTCGGCGAGCTCCACGGCCACCGGGTTGACGTACAGGTTCGAGGTGTGGCCGAGCCGCTTGATCTGCTCGGTGACGGCTTCGACGACCGCCGGGTGCGCGTGGCCGAGCGCGTTGACGGCGATCCCGCCGACGAGGTCGAGGTACTGGTTGCCGTCGGCGTCCCACACCTTCGCGCCTTCGCCGCGGACGAGCGTCAGCTTGGGCGTGCCGTAGTTGTCCATCAGGGCGGACTGCCAGTGCGCCTGGCCATCCACATTGGACTCGAGGTCGGTCACGAGAGCTCCGTTTCGGGAAAGACCATGGTGCCGATCCCGCGGGAGGTGAAGACCTCCAGCAGCACCGAGTGGGCGAGGCGGCCGTCGATCACGTGCGCCCGGCGCACGCCGCCGCGGATGGCGCGCACGCACGCCTCCATCTTCGGGATCATGCCGCTGGCCAGCGTGGGCAACATCGGCTCGAGGCGGTCGACGCGGATGCGGTCGATCAGCGACGACCGGTCCGGCCAGTTGGCGTACAGCCCTTCGACGTCGGTGAGCACCACGAGCTTTTCGGCACCCAGCGCGGCGGCCAGCGCACCGGCAGCCGTGTCGGCGTTGACGTTGTGCACGACGCCGTCGACGTCCGGGGCGACCGTGGACACCACCGGGATGCGCCCGGCGTTGACGATGTCGAGCACCGCGTCCGGGTTGACCTCGGCGACCTCACCGACGAGCCCGATGTCGACCTGTTCACCGTCCACAGTGGCCTGTTTGCGCTCGGCGGTGAACAGCCGGGCGTCCTCGCCGGAGATGCCGACCGCGTACGGCCCGTGGGCGTTCATCAGCCCGACGAGCTCGCGGCTGACCTGCCCGGTCAGCACCATGCGGACGATGTCCATCGTCTCGGGGGTGGTGACGCGCAGGCCGCCCTTGAACTCGCCTTCGACGCCGAGGCGCTTGAGCATCGCGGTGATCTGCGGGCCGCCGCCGTGCACGACCACCGGGCGCAGGCCGGCCAGCCGGAGGAACACCATGTCCTCGGCGAAGGCGGCCTTCAGCTCGTCGTCGATCATGGCGTTGCCGCCGTACTTCACCACCACGGTGGCCCCGTGGAACCGCTGCAGCCAGGGCAGCGCCTCGATGAGCACCCCGGCCTTCTCGGCCGCCGTCGCGAGTCGTTCGTCCGCGGAAATCAGAGCCTCCTGGGTCATGAGGAGTACGCGCTGTTCTCTTCGACGTAACCGTGCGAAAGGTCCGTGGTGTAGATGGTCGCCGCGCTCGCGCCGACGCCGAGGTCGACGACGATCTCGACGGCCCGGCCGGTGAGGTCCGCCTCGGACCGGTCGGCCGCGGGCATCCCCTTGGCGAACAGGGTCACGCCGTTGATCGCGATCGACACGACGTCCGGGTCGATGCGGGCCGGGACCCGGCCGAGCGCCATGGCGATCCGGCCCCAGTTCGGATCGGAACCGAACAGCGCCGTCTTGACCAGGTTGTCCTCGGCGATCGTGCGGGCCACCGCGATCGCGTCGGCTTCGGTGTCCGCGCCCTGCACGGTGACGTCGACGTCCTTGGTGGCGCCCTCGGAGTCCGCCCGCAGCTGGAGCACGAGGTCATGGCTCACCGCGGTGAGCAGCTCGGTGAGCTCCGCTTCGGTGGGCTCGACCCCGCTCGCGCCGGACGCGAGGACCAGGACGGTGTCGTTGGTGGACGTGCCGCCGTCGACGTCCAGCCGGTCGAAGGTGACGCGCGTGGCCGCACGCAGGGCGCGGTCGAGGGTTCCGGGGTCCACCACGGCGTCGGTGGTCAGGACCGAGAGCATGGTGGCGAGGTTCGGCGCGAGCATGCCCGCACCCTTGGCGAAGCCGCCGGCGCTCCAGCCGCTTTCGTGCTTCGCGAAGGCCTGCTTCGGTTTGCTGTCGGTGGTCATCACGCCGGTGGCGGCGTTCAGGCCGGCCTCGGGGCCCGTGTCGAGGGCCTTGACCGCGGTGTCCACCCCGGAGAGAACGGCGGCCATCGGCAGCCGCTCGCCGATCAGGCCGGTGGAGCAGACGGCGATCTCGATGGCGCCCACCTGGAGGACTTCGGCGACCTTCTCCGCCGTGGCGTGGGTGTCCTGGAAGCCGCCGGGCCCGGTGGCCGCGTTGGCGCCGCCCGAGTTGAGGACGACGGCCTTCAGCCGCTGTTGCTTGAGCACTTCCTGCGACCACAGCACCGGCGCGGCCTTGATGACGTTGCGGGTGAACACACCCGCCGCGACGTCCAGCGGGCCGTCGTTGACGACCAGGGTGAGGTCGAGCGCGCCGGAGGCCTTGATCCCGGCGGCGACGCCGGCGGCGCGGAAGCCCTGGGGGCCGGTGACGGTCACGGTGCCACTCCTACGGTGGGAAGCCCGGTCGTTTCCGGGAGGCCGAGGGCCAGGTTCATCGATTGGACGGCACCGCCGGCGGTGCCCTTGGTGAGGTTGTCGATCGCGGCGACGACGACCAGCCGGCGCGCGCCGGCGTCCACCGTGACCTGCAGCTGGGTGTTGTTCGAGCCGAGTGTCGACGCGGTCGCCGGCCAGGCACCGGCGGGCAGCAGCTGGACGAACGGTTCCGCGTCGTAGGCCTTCTCGTAGGCGGCCCGGGCAGCGGCCTCGTCGACGCCGTCCTTCAGCCGGGCGCTCGCCGTGGTGAGGATGCCGCGCGGCATCGGCGCGAGCACCGGCGTGAAGGACACGGTGACCTGCTCCCCCGCGACGGCCGAGAGGTTCTGCGTGAACTCCGGGGTGTGGCGGTGGGCGCCGCCCACGCCGTATGCGCTTGCCGAGCCCATCACCTCGGAGCCGAGCAGGTTCGGCTTGAGGCTCTTGCCCGCACCGGAGGTTCCGGTGACCGCGACGATCGTGACGTCGGGCTCGATCAGCCCGGCGGCGAGCGCGGGCGCCAGTGCCAGCGATCCGCCGGTCGGGAAGCAGCCGGGCACGGCGATGCGCTTGGTGCCGGCGAGCTTCTCGCGGGTGCCGGGCAGCTCCGGCAGGCCGTACGGCCACTGGCCGGCGTGGTCGCCGCCGTACCAGCGCTGCCAGTCACCGGCGTCGGCCAGGCGGTGGTCGGCGCCGAGGTCGACCACCAGGACGTCCGGGCCGAGCTGCGCCGCGATCTCCGCGGAGTGCCCGTGGGGCAGCGCGAGGAAGACGACGTCGTGGCCGGCGAGGGTCTCCGGCGTTGTCTCGGCCAGGACGCGATCGGCGAGGGGGACGAGGTGGGGCTGGTGGACGCCGAGCTTCGTGCCCGCGCTGCTGGCGGCCGTGAGCGCGCCGATTTCGACCTCGGGATGGGTCAGGAGCAGGCGCAGCAGCTCACCGCCCGCGTACCCGCTGGCCCCGGCCACCGCGATGTTCACCGTCATACGCATGATTATGCACGCCCTTGCAAGCTTAAACAAACAGGTTTCCCCGGAAGTGGTGGCCGCCACCTTGGGATGCTGGGGAGCATGACGGACACCCCGGCGCGGCTGCTCGGCCTGCTCTCGCTGCTCCAGACACCCCGGGAGTGGCCGGGCAGCGAGCTCGCCGAACGGCTGGGTGTCAGCCCACGCACCATCCGCCGGGACATCGACCGGCTGCGCGAACTCGGTTACCCGGTCGAGGCCAGCCGCGGTGCCGCGGGCGGGTACCGGCTGGTCGCCGGCACCGCGATGCCCCCGCTCGTGCTCGACGACGAAGAAGCCGTCGCGATCGCGGTGGGCCTGCGGACCGCGGCGGCCCAGCCGGTCGATGGCATGGAGGAAGCGTCCGTGCGGGCGCTGGCCAAGCTGGAGCAGGTCCTGCCGGCGCGGCTGCGCCGCCGAGTGGGCACGATCGGCACGGCGACGGTCGCCGTGCCGGCCACCGGGCCCGTCGTCGACCCGGTGCAGCTGACGGTGTTCGCCGGGGCGATCGCCAACCACGAGACCGTCCGGTTCCGCTACCGCGCGAACGACGGGGCCGAGACCCGGCGCCGGGCCGAGCCGCTCCGCCTGGTCGCCGCCGGCCGCCGCTGGTACCTGGTCGCCTACGACCTCGACCGGGCGGACTGGCGGGTCTTCCGCGCCGACCGCGTCCGCGAAGCCCAGGCCACCGGCGGCCGCGCGGTTCCGCGCGAACCGCCCACCACGGACCTGGCCGCCTACGTCCTCGACCGGCTCTACGACCTCGTTCCGACGCACCGGGCGGTGGCCATCCTGGCCGAACCGGCGTCGGAGATGGCACCCCGCCTCGGCGGAGCCGGCTCGCTGACCGCTCTGGAGGACGGCCGGTGCCGGTGGCGGAGTCACCCCGACACCCTGGACTGGCTCGCCTTCCGGCTGCTCGGGCTGGGGTGTGCGTTCACCGTCGAAGAACCGCCGGAGCTGGTGACCCGCCTGAAGGAACTCGCGACCCGCGCCGCCGCGGCAGCGGGCTCCGGCGTCGCGGCGGGTTCCGGCGCGCAGGTTTGAGCGGAGGCGCACCGCTGGTCTCCTCTCTGAGTCCGGTTGCCCGGCCGGAACCTTGGTTTCCGGCCGGAACCACTCGCCGCGCACGACCGCGGCCGACGTCTTGCGCGTGGCGGACCGGATGGGAGGACCCCCGCTCACCACGCACCGAGCCCGGCGGACCCGTCGATTCCCGCCGGGCAACCGATTGCGGCCCACCACGACGTCCGGCGCGCTTGGTGGCCGGTCCACTGTGGACCGGCCACCCCCGCGGCCTAGGCCGGCCCGCCCGCGTCCAGGTCCGTGCGCCTGCTCGGCGGGACCGGGAGGTAGCACCCCGGGTTCTCCGGGTCGCAGCCCACGCGCGGGAGGCGGGCGCGGATACCGCCGGGAGTGCGTTCGAAGTACGCCGCGATCTCCGCAACGCTCTCCCCGGCGATCCACCGGTTCTCCAGTTCCGCGTCCATCTCCTCGCTCCACGGGCGGCCCTGCTGGGGAGGACGGCCCGCGGATCTTCGCCGCGGCGCCCGGCCCGCGCCCGTTGCGGACAGCAACTCGTCCGAGACGAGTTCGGCCACCGTGGCCGCCACCGCGACGTCCAGGTCGAGGCTGCCCTCGGCGACCGGTTCACCGCCGGGGCCGCCGGCTTCCAGGGTGATCATCAGCCGGGGCGTGGGTTCGGCGCGGTCGACGTCCGTCCTGGTCGCGACCACGATCTGGTAGGTGTTCTCCTGTGCCCGGATCTCGGTCCGGCGCTCTTCGATGATCGACATGCCACGAAGCTAGCGCGCACCCCCGACAATTTTCGGTCACGCCCTGCTCACAGCCCGCTTCGCTCCGAAATTGTCGGACCCCTCCCCTAACGTCCCCGGTGACTGCGAACCGTCACGAGGAGGCGACGATGAGACACCGGCGGACAAGACACTGCCCCGGTCCGGGCGAACCGGACCGGGGCAGCGGGATGAGGCGGTTCAGCTCAGAAGTGCAGCAGCTGGGCCAGCGTGCGCTGCTTCTCCTGGGCGGCCTTCGCGGAGTTGTCCGACTTCTGCGCCACGGCGCCGTCGGGCACCGGCGGCGGCACCGGGCTGCACTGGACGTCCGAGTGGTTGCCGGGCAGGCGCTTCGGCAGGGTGCCGGTGGCCAGGTAGTCAGCGACCTTGTCGTCCACGCAGGACACCCCGGACAGCGAACCGGCGTGCGTCGTCCCGCCCGGCGCGCTGATCAGGCTCGAGTTCGGGAACCGCTTCCGCACCTCGAGGCTGCCGGCGTACGGCGTGGCGGCGTCGAGCTCTTCGCTGATCAGCAGCGCGCCTGCCACCTTGCTGCCGTCGATGGTCACCGGCTTGCCCGCCTTCGCCGGCCAGTACACGCAGGGCGCGTTGAACCAGGCGTTGCCCCAGGTCTCGAACGGGGCCTTGAAGTAGGTAAGCCAGTTGTCGATCCGCCACTTGCTCCAGTCGGTCGGCCACTGCACGTCGGTGCACTGCACGCCCAGGTACACCGCGAAGCCGTTGTCTTCGCCCGGCGCGTTCGAGTCGTCGTAGAGCGCCTTCAGCGTCTGCCAGTCACCCTTGTGCACGTAGCCGTCGAAGGCCTTCGCCACGTCGACCCAGCCGAAGACGTAGTAGCCGGCCTGCAGGAAGATGTCGGTCCACTCGTCACCACCGATGACGCCGCCCGCCGGGTTCTGGATGAGCTTGCGCTGCGTGGCGTACCACAGCTTCTCGACGGCGTCGCCGGTCTTGCCCAGGTGGTAGACGTCGTCGTACCCGGCCAGCCAGCCGAAATAGGTCTTGATGTTCTTGTCGAACGCGACGTCCTGGTCGAGGTTGGCCTGGTACCAGACCTTCCGCGGGTCGACGTTGCCGTCCAGCACCATCCGGCGGACGTTCTTCGGGTACAGCGTGCTGTACACCTGGCCGAGGTAGGTGCCGTAGGAGAAGCCGTAGAAGTTGATCTGCTTCTCGCCCAGCGCCTTGCGCAGGCTGTCCATGTCCTGCGCGACGTCGGTCGTCTTGAGGTGGTCGAGGATCGCGCCGTTCTTGCGGCACGCGTCGGCGTACCCCTTCGAGCGGGCGAGCCAGGTCTTCTCCAGCTGCGGCGTGGTCGGCACGTAGGCGGGCCGGTTGTAGCCGGCGTAGTTCCCGTCGCAGCTGATGGCGGGCTTGCTGGACCCGACGCCCCGCGGGTCGAAGCCGATCCAGTCGTAGCTGTCCCCGGCGTGGTTCGGCACGTACTTGCCGAGCACCGAGAGGCCGAGGCCGGAACCGCCGGGGCCGCCCGGGTTCACCAGCATGATCCCCTGGGACTTCGTGGTCTTGTGCTTGATCCGCGACACCGCGAGGGAGACCTTCGCCCCACCCGGCCGGGCGTAGTCCATCGGCACCTCGAGGAAGCCGCACTGGGCGCCGGCGGCCTTGAGGCTCGCCGACGTGCAGGCGCCCCAGGCGATCGGCGCGGGGGTGAACTGCACCCCGGGTTCAGCCGAGGCGGCGGGCGCGGCGGCCATCAAGCCGGCCGCGAGCCCCGCGGCGGCAATGGCGGCAACGATTCTTTTCACAGTCGTCCTTTTCGTCCGCATTCGACAGCGTTCGCCAGATTTCGACGAAACTACCGGCAACCTTGGTCAATCTCGCTGACCGACGCGGCTTCCGCCATCCGCCTTTCGTCGGGACCTGCCCCATCCGGGGAACGCCGGAACTGTCGGTGGCCGGAAGTACGCTGCGGATCACCGGAGGACGGCAGGAGGATGGATGAGCGCGGACGAACCGCTGGTCAGGGCGATCCGCTCCGGCTTGGCCGAGCTGGCCGACCCGGCGAAAGCCCCGGCGATGCAGGCGTACATGAAGTCGGCCATGGCGTTCCGCGGAGTGGCAAAACCGCAGCGCAGCGCCCTCCTCGAGCGGGTGCTGGCCGACCACAAATTGCCCGATCGGGTGACATTCTCGGCGACCGTCCTGACGCTGTGGCGAACTGCCGAATTCCGCGAGGAGCGGTACGCGGCCATCGATCTTTCCGGATACCGGGCGTACCGGCGGTGGCAGGACGCGGAGCTGGTCCCGATGTACGAGGAAATGATCGTCAGCGGGGCGTGGTGGGACCACGTGGACGAACTCGCCATCCGCCGGATCGGGCCGATCCTCCGAGCCGACCGCGCCGGGGTCACGCCGACGATGCTCGCGTGGGCGAACGACGGCGACCTCTGGCGGCGGCGCACGGCGATCATCTGCCAGGTCGGCGCCAAGGAGGACACCGACACCGACCTGCTCACCCGCGCGATCGAGCCGGCGATCGCCGAGGCGGAGTTCTTCCTGTGCAAGGGAATCGGCTGGGCACTGCGGGACTACGCGAAGACGGCGCCGGAGTGGGTGCGGTCCTTCGTGGACGATCACCCGGGGTTGTCCGGCCTGTCCAGGCGGGAAGCTCTCAAGCACATCGGCTGAGGTGCGGACCGGCGTACCTGGAGGGCCGGCGTGCGGGCTGTGCGCAAACGCCGGGAGGGGCCGGTCGACCGGCCCCTCCTCGTGCGCGTCTGCGTCGGCGCCGTGCCGGTCAGGCGCGAAGCGTTGCGTCGAAGCGCTCGCCCGCTGCCGCCACGGCCGCGTCGCGGGCCTTGGTGGCCTCGTCGACCGTCAACGTCCGGTCCGGTGCGCGGAAGCGCAGCTTGTACGCCAGCGAACGCTTGCCCTCGCCGACCTGTTCGCCCGCGTACACGTCGAACAGCGTGATGTCCTCCAGCAGCTCGCCCGCCCCCGTGCGCAGGACCTCGGCGAGGTCCGCCGACGGCACGTCCGCCGCCGCGACCAGGGCCACGTCCAGGAGCACCGGCGGATAGCCCGACACACTGGGGGCCGGACGGGAGTCCGGCAGCGGGATCGCGTCCAGGTCCAGCTCCATCGCCACCGTCCGCGGCGGCAGGCCGAGCGCCTCGACCACCTTGGGGTGCAGTTCACCGGCGTGGCCGACCGGCCAGTCGCCGACCCTCAGCTGGGCGCAGCGGCCCGGGTGCCACGGCGGCAGGTCGGCCGCCTGCACCGTCAGCTCCACCCCCGCGGCCTCGGCGACCGTCCGGGCGGCCTGCACCGCGTCGGCCCAGTTCGCCTGCTCGCCGGCGCCCCACCAGCCGGCGCGGCGGCGGTTTCCGGCGAGGACCACGGCGACGTGCAGCGGCTGCTGCGGCACGGAAGCTTCCAGCAGGGCCAGCTCTTCGTCGCTCGGCCGCCGGTCGACGCCGAGGGCCGGGACCTTCAGCGGGTTCGGCGCCGGGAGCACCACCTGGCCGATGTGGTACAGCGAGACGTCCTTCGTGCCGCGGGAAACGTTGCGCTGCATCGTGTCCAGCAGGCCCGGCAGCAACGTCGTCGCCAGCCGGTTGCGGTCGGCTTCCAGGGGGTTGCGGACCACGACCGCGTTGCGGCGGACGTCGTCGGCGGGCAGGCCGAAGGCGTCCCACACCGCGTTGTCGACGAACGGGAACGGCCGCACCTCGACGTACCCGGCCTCGGCCAGGGCACGGGCGACGCTGCGGGTGCGCCGCTGGCCGTCGGTCAGGCCGCGGCCGGCCGGGGCGGCGGGCAGCGTCGACGGGATGCTTTCGTAGCCTTCCAGCCGCAGCACTTCTTCGACGAGGTCGGCCGGCTGACGGAGGTCGCCGCGCCAGCTCGGCGGGATCGCCGTGACCCGGCCCGTGCCGTCGTCGCCCGTGCCGACCGAGACCTTGCAGCCGATCTGGGTGAGCCGGCGGACGGTCACGCCACGCTGGTAGTTCACGCCCGCGACCTTGTCGGGCAGGTTGATCGGCATCACGACCGCGGGATTCGGCTGGACCGCGCCTTCGTCGGTGCGGCCGGGCTGGATGGCGGCGTCGCCGTACTGGCGCAGCAGCCGGGCGGCCAGCTCGACGGCGGCCGCGCACAGCTGCGGATCGGTGAAGCGCTCGAACCGCTTGGCGGCCTCGGAGAACAGCTTGTGCCGCCGCGCGGTGCGGCTGATCGCGGCCGGGTTCCAGTGCGCCGCCTCGAGCAGCACGTCGGTGCTCTCGGCGGTGATCTCGGTGCTCGCGCCGCCCATCGTGCCGGCGAGCGAGATGACGCCGCTGTCGTCGGCGATGACGACGTCGTCCGGGTCGAGAGTGCGCTCGACGTCGTCCAAAGTGGTCAGTTTCTCGCCCGGCTTCGCCCGGCGCACCACCAGATCGCCCTGGATGGCCTTGGTGGCGAACGCGTGCAGCGGGTGCCCGAGCTCGAGCATCACGTAGTTCGTGACGTCCACGGCCAGGGAGATGGAGCGGATGCCGGCCAGCATCAGCCGCCGCCGCATCCGCCACGGGGTCGGCGCGGTCGCGTCCAGGCCGGTGACCCGGCGCAGCACGAACCGCGGGCAGCCTTCCGGGTCCTCGATGCGGACCGGCCAGGCGTCGCCCTCGGCCGCCGGGACCTCCAGCAGCGCCGGGTCGCCGAAGGGCACGTCGAGTGCGTTCGACAGCTCACGCGCCAGCCCGCGGATGGACAGCGCGTAGCCGCGGTCCGGGGTCGGGGTCAGCTCGATCACCGAGTCGTCGAGGCCGAGCAGCTCCTGGGCGTCGTCGCCCGGGCTCGCGGTGCCCGGCGGCAGCACGAGGATGCCGGCGTGGTCGTCGCCGAGGCCGAGCTCGCGCGCCGAGCAGATCATGCCGTCGCTGACCCGGCCGTAGGTCTTGCGGGCGGCGATGGCGAAGTCGCCGGGCAGGACGGCGCCGGGCAGCGCGACGACGACCAGGTCACCCTCGACGAAGTTGCGCGCACCGCAGATGATGCCGCGGGTCTTGATGCCGTGCGGGCCCTCGTCGAACTCGCCCTCTTCGTCGTCGTCCTCTTCGTCCTCGTCGTCGAAGTCCTCGGCTTCGTCGGCGGGCTCGCCGACGTCGACGCGGCAGAAGCGGACCGGCTTCTTGAACTCGGTGAGCTCCTCGATCTCGGCCACCCGGCCGACGACCAGCGGGCCGGTCACGGGACCGAGCTCGCTCAGGTCGTCGACCTCGATGCCGATCCGGACGAACGCGTCGGCCAGGTCCTGCGGCGTGACCTCTTCGGTGAGATCGAGGTGTTCGGTCAGCCAGCTGACTGGGACTCGCACTACGCCTCCGTTCCGAAGGGAAGGGTGAAGCGGACGTCGCCCTCCACCATGTCGCGCATGTCCGGGATCCCGTTGCGGAATTGCAGGGTGCGCTCGATACCCATGCCGAAGGCGAAGCCGGAGTACACGTCCGGGTCGACGCCGCAGGCGCGCAGCACGTTCGGGTTGACCATGCCGCAGCCGCCCCACTCGACCCAGCCGGGGCCGCCCTTCTTCTCCTCGAACCAGACGTCCACCTCGGCGGACGGCTCGGTGAAGGGGAAGAAGTGCGGGCGCAGCCGCGTCTTCGAGCTCTCGCCGAACATCGCGCGGGCGAAGGCGTCCAGCGTGCCCTTGAGGTGGGCCATGGTGATGCCCTTGTCCACCGCGAGGCCTTCGACCTGGGTGAACACCGGGGTGTGCGTCGAGTCGAGCTCGTCGGTGCGGTACGTCCGGCCCGGGCAGACGACGTACACCGGCAGGTCGCGGTGCAGCAGGGTGCGGGCCTGGACCGGCGAGGTGTGCGTGCGCAGCACCAGGCCGGAGTCCTCCTCGCCGACGTAGAACGTGTCCTGCAGCTGGCGGGCCGGGTGGTCCTTGCCGAAGTTCAGCGCGTCGAAGTTGAACCACTCGGCTTCGAGCTCCGGGCCCTCGGCGACCTCGTAGCCCATCGCGACGAAGGCGTCCGCGACGCGTTCGGAGAGGGTGCTGATCGGGTGCCGGGCACCGCGCGGCACGCGGTCCCACGGCAGGGTGACGTCGACGGCTTCTTCGCGCAGCACGCGCTCGTCGCGCTCCACCTGGAGCTCGGCGCGGCGCGTGTCGAAGGCCGCCTGGACGGCCTGCCGGGCCTCGTTGACGCGCTTGCCCGCCTCGGCCTTCTCCTGCTTGGGCAGGGCACCGATCTCGCGGCGGGCCAGCATCAGCGGCGCGTGGTCGCCGAGGTGGGCCGGTTTGACCTCGGCCAGCCCTTCGAGCCCGGTCGCGGCGGCGAACGCCGCCCGGGCGGCCTCGACCGCCTCCTGCAGCGTCTCGGGGGCGAGTACCGCGCCCTGGGCTTGCTTTTCCGTGGCTCCGGACATAACTCCTCGGCGTCCGCTGGGACTGGTCGTTCGCGCTCCGCCGCACACGGCACGCGAGAGTTCAAAGGCGAGAAAAGTCTATGGGATCGGCTCCGCACGCCCCCGGTCGCCCCGGGAGCGTGCGGACGCACGGTCAGCGCTCGCGGAACGCCTCGGCGAAGTCGACCGACGCGAACTCGCCGGGCACGACGCCGTCGGCCGCGTAGCGGTACAGCGCCGTCTGGTAGATGCCGGTCAGCGTCGTGGTGAAGACCGCGATCAGCAGCGTCCAGACGATCGCCAGCCCGACGCAGACGAACAGCGTCGCCGTGCCGCCGAGCAGGAAGCCGGCGAGCAGCAGCAGCGCGTAGCCGGCGAGGCTGAGGATGAAGCCGACCAAGCCGATGCCCGCGGTACCCGCAACGTTCTCGCCCCAGGTCCGGCGGAACAGCTCGACCGACCGCTTGACACCGGCCTTCACCCCGGCAGCTTCGAGCATGACGACCGGCAGTACGAGGAACGTCGTGAGCCGCCAGGCCAGGCCGACCAGGCTGCTGATGATGGTGCCGAGGAAGCCGAGCCGCTGTTCGATCGTGCGCAGCACCACGCTGACCGTCGCGGTCAGACCGGCCCAGCCGAGCAGCGTCGGCCAGCGGCGGCCGGCCGCGGCGAGGCCGGCGCCGACGCCCGGCATGCCGCCGTCGCCGCGCAGCGCGACGTCCGCCTGGGAGATCAGGGCGGCGTTGAAGAAGATCGTGACGAACGCCGAGACGAGGTAGAACGCCCCGAGCAGCACGTATGTGCCGGGCGTGGGCTGGAAGTGCTCGGCCTCGAGGTGGACGGTGAAGAACGCGGGTGTCAGGAACACCCCGGCGACCAGCAGCCCGCCGATCCCGGCGAGCACCGGGAACCACGCCAGGCCCTTGTGGGCACGCAGCACCTTGAACGAAGCGGAGAACAGCGCGAACGAACGAGCAAGCCTGCCCATGGATCCCCCCAGTTGGCCACAATGGATACCGCGGCAGCTTACTCGCTGGTCAGCTACGCGCCGCCATCGCGCTCGTGTACACGCAGACGGCCGCCGCGGTGGCGAGGTTGAGGCTCTCGGCGCGGCCGTAGAGGGGGATCCGGACCGCGAGATCGGTCCGGTCGAGGACGTCGGCGGGCAGGCCGTGGGCCTCGTTGCCGAACACCCACGCCGTCGGCGCGGCGAGGTCCACTCGATCGAGTTCGGTGTCGGCGTAGCCGTGGGCGGCGAACGTCCGCAGGCCCGCGGCCGAGCAGGCGGCCAGCGCGGCGGGGACGTCGCGGACGCGCGCGATCGGCAGGTGGAACAGGCTGCCGGCGGCCGCTCGGACGCACTTGCCGTTGTGGGGGTCGACGGTGTCGCCCGCCAGGATCACGGCGTCGGCACCGGCCGCGTCGGCGACGCGGATCACCGTGCCCGCGTTGCCGGGGTCGGCGACGTCGACGAGCACCACCACGAGCCGGGCGGCCGGCGTCACGGCCTCGTCGAGGGGCCGGTCCAGCAGCGCGCAGACGGCCACGATGCCCTGGGGCGTCACGGTTTCACTCAGCCCGGCCGCGGCGCGGTCGGTGATCGGCGAGACGCCGACGCCGGCCGCGCGGGCGGCGTCGAGCAAGCCGGCGTGCTGCTCCGCAGCACGAGAAGTGACGAACAGCTCGTACACCGTGCCGTCGGCCAGCGCGGCCTCGACGGCGTTGGCGCCTTCGGCCAGGAAGCGGCCGGTCTTGTCGCGTTCCGCGCGCCGCGTCAGCTTGCGCGCAGCAACGACCCGGGGGGTCCGTTCGGTGAACGGATCCGCCCCGGGTCGGGAAAAGCTGCCGGTCAGGCCGACTTCGCTTCGCCGGTGTTCACGTTGGCCTTGGCGAGCTCGGCCAGCGCGGTGAAGGCAACGGCGTCGTTGACGGCCAGGTCCGCGAGGATCTTGCGGTCGACCTCGACACCCGCGGCCTTGATGCCCTGGATGAACCGGTTGTAGGTGACGCCGTTCGCACGGGCGGCCGCGTTGATGCGGGTGACCCACAGGCGACGGAAGTCACCCTTGCGGGCACGGCGGTCCCGGTAGGCGTAGTTCAGCGAGTGAAGCGTCTGCTCCTTGGCCTTGCGGTACAGCCGCGAACGCTGGCCGCGGTAACCGCTGGCCAGTTCGAGAGTTGCGCGACGCTTCTTCTGGGCGTTTACCGCCCGCTTGACGCGTGCCACGGGTCCATCCTGTCGATCTCGGGGGGCGAAGGGGAACGCCCCGGGTGGTTACTGCAAGTTCTGCGGGATCAGATGCCGAGAAGGCGCTTGACGCGGCCGACCTCGGTCTGCGACACCTCGTTGGTGCCCTCCAGACGGCGGGTCACGCGGCTGGACTTCTTCTCCATCCGGTGCCGGCGGCCGGTCATCTGGCGACGCAGCTTGCCCGTGCCCGTGATGCGGATCCGCTTGGACGTCCCCTTGTGGGTCTTCATCTTCGGCATTTCAATCCTCTTTCGTGCGGCGGCTCACCGGAGAATCCGGTGAGCCGCTGGCATGTGCTGGTCGGCGCCTACGCCTCGGGGACCGGCTCGGGGGCCGTCTCTGCCTTGGCCTTCGGCTTCACGTTCTTGTGCGGGGCCAGCACCATGATCATGTTGCGGCCGTCCTGCTTGGCCGACGACTCGACGAAGCCCAGCTCCGTGACGTCCTCGGCAAGCTTCTGCAACAGCCGGTAGCCGAGCTCCGGCCGGGACTGCTCGCGACCGCGGAACATGATCGTGACCTTGACCTTGTTGCCCGCCGCCAGGAAGCGCGACACGTGACCCTTCTTGGTCTCGTAGTCGTGCTGATCGATCTTGGGGCGCAGCTTCTGTTCCTTGATGACGGTCAGCTGCTGGTTGCGACGCGACTCGCGGGCCTTCTGCGCGCTCTCGTACTTGAACTTGCCGAAGTCCATGAGCTTGCACACCGGCGGGCGGGCCTGCGGTGCGACCTCGACGAGGTCGAGGTCGTTCTCCTGCGCCAGGCGCAGCGCATCCTCGATCCGGACGATGCCGACCTGTTCGCCGGCGGGTCCGACGAGGCGGACTTCCGGCACCCGGATTCGGTCGTTGATGCGTGTCTCGGAGCTGATGGGGCCTCCTTGGTCCGAGGAATGTTTCCTGTTCTTCGACCTGGTGCCCACATAGCGAAGGCCCCGACACCTATTCGGTGCGCGGGGCCCACTCTGTTTCCGATCGCACCCGGCCGCGAAGCCGGGCACTTCACCCTGGACTTCACGCCCGGGCGAGACCGGACCCGGCCACCTGTACGGTGACGCGGGTGGGAGCGGGGCTCCACTTGCCGCCCCCGATCACTCGGGGGCTGGTCGCTCGTGGAAGGGTACCAGACGTGTCGGAACAACCTTCGCAACAGCCCCCGTATTCCCCGGACTCGCGCCACCTCGAGGACATCCCCAGCGTGGAGGTGATCAGCCGCGCCGCCGTCATGCTGCTGTCGGCCGGCGCCGAACGGCTCGGTCTCGCCGACGCCGACCCCGCCACCTCCCCGCACCGCGACCTCGACGAAGCGCGCCGCCTGATCACCGCGCTCGCCGGGCTCGTGACGGCGTCGGCGGAGTACCTCGGCCTGCACGCCGGACCGCTGCGCGACGGCCTTCAGTCCCTCCAGAAGGCCTTCCGTGAGGCTTCGGTCGTGCCCGACGCGCCCGGCCAGGGCCCCGGGGAAAAGTACACAGGCCCCGTCTACTGACCTTTCAGTCGCTCGCCACTGGCCTTCCGCCGCACTGACCTTTCAGTCGTCCGGCACTGACCTTTCACTCGCTCGGGTTGTTGCCGAGCGAGTTCACCGTCATCTAACATGTTAGATGTGAGTCTCTCAAAGGTCACCCGACCGCTGTTGCGCGACGAGGCGTACGACCGCATCCGGCAGGCGATCGTCGACGGTTCGCTGCCGCCCGGCGCCCCACTGCGGGACGCCGACCTGGCGGACCAGCTCGGGCTGTCGAAAGCCCCCGTCCGCCAAGCCCTTCTCCGCCTGGCCGACGACGGCCTCGTCGACTCGAAACCGCAGAGCTACACCCGGGTCTCGGAGGTCATGTCCGCCGACGTCCTCGACGCGCGGCAGATCGTCCGCCTGTTGCACGAGTTCGCCGTCCGCCAGGCGGTGCCCCGCTGCCGCCCGGCCGACGTCGCCGCGATGCGCGCGGCCAACGACCGGTTCGCCGCGGCCATCGAGGCCCGTGACATCGCGGCCGCCGTCGCGGCGGACGACGAACTGCACGACGTCCCGGTCCGGCTCGCCGGCAACAGCGCGGTGGCCGCGACCCTCGACCGCTACACGCCGCTGCTGCGCCGCCTCGAGCACTCGCGGTTCAGCTCGGCGCTGGCCTGGAACTCGGTCGAGCGCCACACGAAGCTCATCGACGCCTTCGAAAAGCGGGACACCGCAACCGCGGTTTCGGTGATCTCGACCATCTGGACCGAACTGCTGGAGGACCGATGACCCTGGCCGACTTCCCCCGCTTCCCGCTGTTGTTCGGCCCGTCGCCGGTGCACCCGCTGGAGCGGCTCACCGCACACCTGGGCGGCGCGAAGATCTGGGCCAAGCGCGAGGACGTCAACTCCGGCCTCGCCTTCGGCGGGAACAAGACGCGCAAGCTGGAGTACCTCGTCGCCGACGCGCTCGCCCAGGGTGCCGACACGCTCGTCTCCATCGGCGGCGTCCAGTCCAACCACACCCGCCAGGTCGCCGCGGCCGCGGCCCGCGCCGGGCTGAAAGCCGTGCTGGTGCAGGAGAGCTGGGTCGACTGGCACGACCCGCTCTACGACAAGGCCGGCAACATCCAGCTCTCCCGGATCCTCGGCGCGGACGTCCGGCTCGTCGACGCCGGGTTCGGCATCGGCTTCAAAGAGGCCTGGGAGGACGCGGTCGCCGAGATCGAGGCCGGCGGCGGGAAGCCGTACGCCATCCCCGCCGGCGCTTCGGACCACCGGCTCGGCGGGCTGGGGTTCGCGAACTGGATCGTCGAGCTGGAGCAGCAGGAGCGGGAGCTGGGCGTCTTCTTCGACACCGTGGTCGTCTGCTCGGTCACCGGCAGCACGCAGGGCGGGATGGTCGCCGGGACCGCGCTCGGCCGGGAGCGCCGGATCCTCGGCATCGACGCCTCGGCCAAGCCGGCCGAGACCCGCGAGCAGATCACGCGCATCGCGCGGAACACCGCGGAACTGATCGGCGCCGGGCAGCTCCCCGAGGTCGAGCTGGACGACCGCTACCACGCCGGGATCTACGGCATCCCCGACAAGTCCACTGTGGACGCCATCGAAACGTGCGCCCGGCTGGAGGGGATGATCACGGACCCGGTGTACGAAGGCAAGTCGATGTCCGCGCTGATCGACCTGGTCGGGACCGGCGAAATCGAGCGCGGCTCGAACGTCCTGTACGCCCACCTCGGCGGGCAGCCCGCGCTCAACGGCTACACGAGCGTCCTCGGCTGAGGTCCCGGGGCCGGGAAGCCGGCCCCGGGAAAGACCTCAGTCCAGGACGCAGAGCACGTCGATCTCGACGAGCAGCGCACCCGGGAGGCCGACGTACACCGTCGTGCGCGCGGCGTGCGGGGCGTCGCCGATCAGTTCGTTGTACACCTCGTTGAACGGCGCGAAGTGCGCGGTGTCGGTCAGGTACACCCGGACCATGATCGCGTCGGCGAGGCTCGAGCCCGCCTCCGCCAGCACGGCCTCGATGTTCTTGAACGTCTGCCGGGTCTGGCCCACGACGTCGTCGCCGACGATCTCGTTCGTGGCCGGGTCGAACGCGACCTGGCCGGCGACCTGCAGCAGGTTCCCCTTGCGGACGGCCTGCGAGAACTTCGCCGGCGGCTTCGGCGCGTTCTCGGTGGAAACTGCCGTCTTGCTCATCAGTGCCCCTTTCCGTTCTCCGTCCATCCACTGTGGACGGAAGCTTCCTTCGTGGCGGCCCGCAGTTCGGGCACCAGCGCCAGCAGGCCTTCGTAGTCGAGCAGCACCTTCGGCACCGACATCGACGCGGCGGCCAGCACCTCGCCGTCCGCGCCGCGCACCGGCGCCGCGACGCAGTGGATGAAGTCCTCGTGCTCGGCGTTGTCCACGGCGTATCCGGCCTGAGCCACCCGTTCCAGCTCGGCGAGGTACGCCTCCGGCGTCGTGATGGTGTTCGGGGTCAGCACCGGGTACTCGATGGACCGCGCGATCTCCTCGCGCCGCGCCGACGGCATGGCCGCGACCAGCACCTTCCCCACCGCCGTGCAGTGCAGTGGCGCGCGCTTGCCGATGCGCGAGTACATCCGCACCGAGTGCCGGCCTTCGTACTTGTCGATGTAGACGACCTCGCCGTCGTCGTAGCTGGCCAGGTGCACGGTGTGCCCGGTGCTCGCGTTGAGCGCGGCCAGCGCGGGCTGGGCGCTGCGCCGGACGTCGATCGAGTCGAGCGCCTGGTTGGCGAGGTCGAACATCGCGCTGCCCAGGCGGTAGTGGCGGACGCCTTCCCGGCGGACGAAGTGGTGCTGCTCGAGGGTGCGCAGCAGCCGCAGCACCGTCGACTTGTGCACGCCGATCTCGTCGGCGAGGTCGTCGAGGGTGCGGGCGTCCTTCGCGATCGAGCTCAGCAACGTCAGCGCGCGGTCCAAGCTCTGGCTCATGTGAGCACCACGCCCTCTCCGGTCAGCCGCGCCGAACGCCACTCGTCCGGGTCCGCGTGCAGCAGGGTATCCACGACCCCGCGCGGCAGCGGCACCCCGACGTCGTCCGAGGTGAGCAGGGTGGCGGCGGCCTGCAGGTGCCCCTGCCGCAGCCGTTCCAGTGGCGCGGCGCCGCGCAGCGTCGCGGCGAGGAATCCGGCGGCGAACGCGTCGCCGGCGCCGACCGGCTCGACGACGTCGACCCTCAGCGCGGGCGCGAACAGCGGTTCACCCTCGACCAGCGTCGCGCCGCGCTCGCCGTGCTTGACGACGAGGGTGCGCGGCCCCGGCAGCAGCGCCCGCAGCGCCGCCGGGTCACCTGTCCCCCACACCTGCTGGGCTTCGTCGTCGCCGGTCAGGACGATGTCGGCCTGACCGGCCAGGTGGGCGAGCAGACCGGGGTCCCGGCCGGCCCAGAGCGCGGGCCGCAGGTTGACGTCGAAGGAGATCAGCCGGTCGCCGCGGGGCATCTCCAGCAGCGCGCGCACCAGCGCGAGGCAGCTGTCCGACAGCGCGGGCGTGATCCCCGACAGGTGCAGCACGCGGACGCCGCCGAGGTCCAGCCGATCGAGCAGCGACGGGCCCATCCCGGACGCCGCCGAGCCCGTCCGGTAGTAGCGCACGGGACTGCCGCCCGCGCCGCTTTCCTTGATGTAGAGCCCGGTCGGGCGCACCGGATCGACGTAACACGCGCTGACGTCGACGCCGGCCGCGGTGATTTCGCGCAGCATCGCCCGGCCGAACGGGTCGTCACCGACCGCGCTCACCCAGCCGCTGCGCACCCCCAGCGCGGGCAGGTTGCAGGCCACGTTCGATTCGGCGCCGCCGATGGTGCGCAGCCACCGCTTCACTTCGTCCGGCGGGCCGGGTTCGGCGGGCACGAACAGCGCCATCGACTCGCCCACGCACAACACCTCGGGCCCGCTCATCACTTTCCGTCTCCCTGCCCTTCACCCCGTTGACCTGTGGCGACCCGGATGCTACACCTATGACACTCAAAATGCGCAACAGTCGTTGCAACATACGCAACCGAGGTCGCCGCCGATGAACCCTTGCCTGATCGACCCTGCCGCGCTCGACGCCCTCCGCCGAGAGCGGATCGACTGGCGCTTCCGCTCGGCCGCACCCGCCCTGACCGGGCTCACCCTCGCCGAAGCCGCGGACCGCCGGCTCAACCTGTTCACCGACGGGTTCTTCGCCCCCTTCGTCGTCCTCGACGAGGAAGCGCTCGAACACAACCTGCGGACGATGGCCGCCTGGTGCGCCGCACGGGGTGTGGTGCTCGCCCCGCACGGCAAGACGACCATGGCGCCCCAGCTGTTCGCGCGCCAGATCGAGCACGGTGCCTGGGGCGTGACCTGCGCGAACGCCGGTCACCTGCGGATCTACCGCGCGTTCGGGGTGTCCCGGATCCTGCTGGCCAACCAGTTCCTCGACCCGGCGGGCCTGCGCTGGCTGGCTGCCGAACTGGCGGCCGACCCGGGCTTCGAGTTCTTCTGCTGGGTCGACTCGGTCCGCGGGGTCGAGCTGATGACCGCGGCCCTCGAAGACGCCCAGCGCCCGGTGGACGTCCTGGTCGAGCTGGGCGCCGACGGCGGCCGCACCGGCGTCCGCGATCCGGCGACCGCACTGGCGATCGCCGAGGCGGTCCAGGCGAGCCCGGTGCTGCGGCTGCGCGGCACCGGCGGGTACGAAGGCGCGCTGTCCCACGGCACCGACGAAGCCGCCCTCGCCAAGATCAGCTCCTATGTGGACGGCCTGCGCGACCTCGCGATCTCCTTCGCGGGCAAGGGACTCCTCGACGGGCAGATCGTCGTCACCGCCGGCGGCAGCGCCTACTTCGACCAGGTCGCGAACGAACTCACGAAGCCGTGGCCGGACGGTCTCGACGTGCTGCCGGTGCTGCGCAGCGGCGCCTACGTCACCCACGACGACGGCTTCTACCGCGAGATCTCGCCGCTGGGCGACCACCCGCGCATCGACGGCGTCGACTCCTTCCGCCCCGCGCTCCGGGCGTGGGCGCAGGTGACGTCGAAGCCGTCGGCCGAGCTCGCCCTGCTCACCATCGGCAAGCGCGACGCGTCGTTCGACGAAGGCATGCCCGAGCCGCAGCTGCGCCGGACGCCGGGCGGGCCCGCCGAGCCACTCGAAGGCCACGTCGTCACGAAGCTGAACGACCAGCACGCGTTCCTCGCGCTGCCGCCGGGCTCCCCGGTCGAGGTCGGCGACTGGATCGGGCTCGGCCTGTCCCACCCGTGCACGGTGTTCGACAAGTGGCCGCTGCTGCCGGTGACCGCGGCCGACGGCGAAACCGTCGTCGATTACGTCCGGACGTGGTTCTGATGGACGTCGTCCTGCGGGGCGCCCTGGTCGCCGACGGCACCGGTGACCCGATCACGCGGCACGACGTCGGGATCACCGGCGCGAAGATCGCGAGCGTCGCCGAAGCGGGCTCGCTCGCCGGGCGGCGGCACATCGACGCCGACGGCCTGGTGCTCGCGCCCGGGTTCATCGACATGCACTCGCACTCCGACCTGCAGCTGCTGGCCAATCCGGACCACCCGGCGAAGATCACCCAGGGCGTGACGACCGAGGTGCTCGGCCAGGACGGGCTGTCGTACGCGCCCGTCGACGACGTGGTGCTCGAAGCCCTGCGGCAGCAGCTCGCGGGCTGGAACGACGACCCACCGGGGTTCGACTGGAACTGGCGTTCGGTCGGCGAGTACCTCGACCGGCTCGACCGGGGCATCGCCGTCAACGCCGCCTACCTGGTGCCGCAGGGCACGGTCCGGATGCTCGCTGTCGGCTGGGACAACCGGCCCGCCACGGACGCCGAGCTGGACCGGATGAAGGAACTGGTCGCGACCGGCCTGGCCGAAGGCGCGATGGGGATGTCGTCCGGCCTCACCTACACGCCCGGGATGTACGCGGAGACCGACGAGCTGGTCGAGCTGTGCCGGGTGGTCGGCGAGCTGGGTGGGTTCTACAGCCCGCACCACCGCAGCTACGGCCAGGGCGCGCTGGAGGCGTTCGCCGAGATGATCGACGTCTCGCGACGGTCCGGCTGTCCCCTGCACCTGGCGCACGCGACGATGAACTTCTCGGTCAACAAGGGCAAGGCCCCCGACCTGCTGAAGCTGCTGGACGACGCGCTCGACGACGGCTGCGACGTCTCCCTCGACACCTACCCGTACCTGCCGGGCGCGACGTACCTCTCGGCGCTGCTGCCGAGCTGGGCCACCGAAGGCGGCCTCGACGCCACCCTCGCCCGACTGTCCGATGTGGACGAACGGGAGCGGATCCGCGCCGCGATCGAGGAGTCCGGTTCGGACGGTGCGCACGGCGTGCCGATCGACTGGCACGCCATCGAAATCAACGGCGTCCGGCACGACCGCAACGCCCACCTCGTCGGGCGCAGCGTCGCCGCGTCGGCGCTCGAACAAGCTACGGAACCGGCGAAGCTCTACTTCGACACCCTGCTCGACGAACGGCTCGGCACGTCGTGCCTGATGCACGTCGGGCACGAGGAGAACGTCCAGGCGATCATGCGGCACCGGACGCACACCGGCGGCAGCGACGGCCTGCTCGTCGGCGCCCGGCCGCACCCGCGCGCCTGGGGCACGTTCCCGCGCTACCTCGCCCGGTACGTCCGCGAACTGGACGTGCTGGACCTCGCCGAGTGCGTCGCCCACCTGACCGGGCGGGCCGCGCGGCGCCTGCGGCTGACCGACCGCGGGCTGGTCCGCGCCGGCTACGCCGCGGACCTGGTGCTCTTCGACCCCGAAACGATCACCGACACCGCCACCTTCGAGGACCCGCGGCAACCCGCCACGGGCCTCACCCACGTGTTCGTCAACGGCGTCGCCGCCCTCGACGACGGTCGTCCCACCGGCGCCCTCGCCGGTGCGTCCCTGCGCAATCCCGGGAGAACCCGATGATCCACTGGCTGCAACACACCACAGGTGGCCTGCTCACGCTCGCCGCCATCTCGATCGCCGTCCTGCTGGTGCTGATCATCAAGCTGAAGCTGGAACCGTTCATCGCCCTGATCGTGGTCGGCCTGCTGACGGCCCTGGCCGCGGGCCTGCCGGTCGGCACCATCGTCGGCTCGGCCCAGAAGGCGTCGGACTCCCTGCTGGAAAAGGGGTTCGGCAGCATCCTCGGGCACATCACGGCGATCATCGGGCTGGGCACGATCCTCGGGTCGATCCTGGAACGCTCGGGCGGCGCGAAGGTGCTCACCGGGGCGCTGCTGCGGTCGTTCGGGGAGAAGCGGGCGCCGCTGGCGATGGGCGTCGCCGGGTTCGTCTTCGGCATCCCGGTGTTCTTCGACATCGGCATCTTCGTGCTGGCCCCGCTCGTCTACGTCGCCGCGAAGCAGGGCGGCAAGTCGCTGGTGCTGTACGCGATGCCACTGCTGGCCGGCCTCTCGATCACGCACGCCTTCCTGCCGCCGCACCCGGGTCCGGTGGCCGCGGCCGGGCTGCTGCACGTCGAACTCGGCTGGATCATCCTGATGGGCCTGGCCTGCGGCATTCCCGCGTTCCTCATCGGCGGCGTGCTGTACTCGACGTGGATCGGCAAGCGGATCGTGGTCGACGTGCCCGAGGACATGGTCTTCGCCGAGGAGGAGGGCGAGCGCGAGGAGAACCCGCCGTCACTGGGGCTGGTCGCCGCCATCATCGCGGTGCCGCTGGTGCTGATCCTGGCCGGCACGTTCGGCAGCATCTGGCTGCCGAAGGGCTCCGCGCTCGCCGGTGTCGCCGCGTTCATCGGCACCCCGGCCGTCGCGCTGACCGTCGCCGTCCTGCTCGCGTCCTGGCTGCTGGGTCTGCGGCGCGGGTTCACCGGCAAGGACCTCAACGAGCTGGCCGCGAAGTCGCTGCGGCCGGTGGCGATGATCCTGCTGGTCGTCGGCGCGGGCGCGTTCTTCGGCGCGGTGCTCTCGGCGACCGGGATCGGCAAGGCCGTGGCCGACTCGCTGCACGACGCCGGGCTCCCGGTGCTGCTCGCGGCGTACGTGATCAGCTGCGGCATGCGGATCGCGCAGGGTTCGGCGACCGTCGCCATCGTGACCACGAGCGGGATCATCGCCCCCACCGTGGCCCAGCTCGGGTATTCGCAGATCCAGCTGGCCCTGCTGGTGATGGCGATCTCCGCCGGCTCGATCATCGCCTCGCACGTCAACGACGGCGGGTTCTGGATCGTCCAGCGGTACTTCAACCTCACCGTGCCGCAGACGCTGAAGTCCTGGACCGCGCTGGAAACCGTGCTTTCCCTGTCGGGATTCGGGGTTGCGGCATTGCTCATGGCCGTGGTCTAAACCATACTGGAGCTGTCACCGCCGAAACCCGTTGGGAGACAAGACGATGACCGGACTTTCCCGTCGTACGTTCCTCGGCGCCGCCGGAGCCGCGGGCGCTGCCACCGTGCTCGGCGCGCAGGCCGCCGGCGCGGCCACCACGGAGAAGGGGTGCTTCGCCGGAACCACCGCGTACATCGGCAGCTACACCACCGGGGCGACCGGGCACGGCCTCGACGTCGCCACCCGTTCGGGCGCGGCACTGTCCCCGCTCCGGACCATCCCGGGGATCACCGACACGTCGTGGTTCGACCGCAGCGCCGACGGCAAGACGCTGTACGTCACCAACGAAGGCGACCCGGCCGGGTACGTCTCGGCGCTGAGCCTCGCCGACCCGGGGAAACCGAAGCTGCTCAACAGGGTCTCGTCGAAGGGCGGCGCGCCGACGCACCTGAGCGTGCACTCGAGCCAGAAGTACGTGCTGGCCGCGAACTACAGCTCGGGCAGCGTCGTCGTGCTGCCGATCCTGGCCGGTGGCAAGCTCGGCGCGGCCACCGACCTGGTCACCCACCACGGCGCCGAGCGGGACGCGCACGCCCACCAGGTCGTCAACGACCCGACCGGCCGCTGGGTCCTGGCGATCGACCTGGGCGCCGACTCGGTGTACGTCTACGGCTTCACCGCCGGGAAGCTTTCGCTGCACCAGCAGCTGAAGCTGCCGTCCGGCGCCGGGCCGCGGCACCTCGCGTTCGACCGCACCGGGAAGTTCGCCTACATCCTGCAGGAACTGCGGGCCGAGGTGACGGTCGCGAGCTGGGACGCGGCGGCGGGGAAACTTAAAGCGCTCTCCGTCGTCCCGGCCGTGCCCGCCGGCAGCACCGGCGAGCTGTACCCGGGCGAAATCATCCTGTCGAGGGACGGGAAGTTCGCCTACGCCACCGTCCGCGGGCCCAACACGCTGGCCACGTTCGCCGTTTCCGGCGCCACGCTGAAGCTGGTGTCCACCGTGCCCACCGGCGGAAACTGGCCGCGGCACGTGACCCTCGACCCGGGTGAGAACTGGTTCTACGTCTCGAACCAGCGCTCCGGCACCGTCACCTGGCTGCCGCGCGACCCGGCCACCGGCCTGCCCGGCGCCGTCGCCGGCCAACTGGCCGTCGGCAGCGTCAACTCCGTCTACTTCGCCTGAGTTCAGCTCCCTCTGGAGGCACCCCATGAGACTGCTGCCGTTGGTCGCCGGGCTGGCCCTGCTGGCCGGCTGCGCGCCCACCCAGTCCACGCCCGCGGGCAGCGGCGCGGACGACCAGACCGGCACCGTCCGCGTCTGGCTGTTCGACGAAGCCAACCGCGCCCCGAAGGAGGCCGCGGTCAAGGACGCGATCACCGAGTTCAAGGCAGCTCACCAAGGCGTCGAGGTCGACGTCCAGTGGGTGCCCGTCGAGGGCCGCGCGGACAAGTTCTCGGGCGCCTTCAACGACCCGGCCAACGCCCCGGACGTCGCCGAATTCGGCAACACCGACGTCTCCAGCTACGCGGCCACCGGGGCGCTGGCCGACCTGACCGGCGACCTCGCGGCGTGGCCCGAGGGCAAGGACCTCATCCCGACCGTGCTGGACACCGCCAAGTCCGGCGGCCAGACCTACGGCCTGCCCTGGTACACCGGCGTCCGCGCGCTGTACTACCGCACCGACGTCTTCACCGAGCTGGGCCTCAAGCCGCCCGCGACGCTCGCCGAGCTGACCGAGGACGCCCGCCGGATCCGCGCCGCCAAGCCGGACCTCTACGGCATCGCCGTCGGCGGCAAGTACACCTACGCGATGCTGCCCTTCCTCTGGGCCAACGGCGGGGAGCTGGCGCGGGACAACGGCGGCAAGTGGACGTCGACGATCGCCGGTGACCAGGCCAAGGCCGGAGTCACGCAGTACGCGGACCTGCTCAAGGACGACATCTGCCCACCCGCCCAGTGCGCCAACCTGACCGGCACGCAGAGCGTCACGGCGTTCGCCGGTGGCAAGGCCGGCATGACGATCGGCGGCGACTTCAACCGCAAGGCCGTCGAGCGGGGCGCGGTGCAGGGCAAGTACGCCGTCGTACCGATCCCCGGCACGACCGCGGGCAGCATCGCGCCCGCGTTCGCCGGCGGCAACCTGCTGGGCGTGTTCAAGGCGAGCAAGCACCGCAGCCTGGCGCTGCAGTTCGTCGAACTGCTCGGCGGCGCGAAGTACCAGGAGAAGATGTACGCCGCGATGGGCAACCTGCCCACGCTGAGCAGTGTGCAGCAGAAGCTCGCCGCGAACGACCCGTTCCTCAAGCCGTTCGTCGACACCCTCAAGGCGGGCACGAAGTTCGTCCCGGCGACGCCGGCGTGGTCGAAGATCGACAGCCAGAACGTGCTGCCGACGGCCGTGCAGCAGATCGCGACCGGCGGGAAGGACCCGGCGGCGGCCCTGGCGGACGCGGCCGCGGCGATGAACAAGGCCTTCGGCTAGTGGTGACGGTCCAGGAAGCCCCTTCCGTCACGGCGCCCGCGCGGCGGCCGAGGCGGAAGGGGGACGGCCGGGCCGCCGCGCTCTACCTCGCCCCGGCGGGGATCCTGCTCGCCGCACTGCTGGCCTACCCGATCTACCAGCTGGTCCTGATCTCGTTCTACGACTACGGCCAGCCGCAGGCCGCGGGGAACGCGCCGCTGGTGTTCCTCGGCTTCGCGAACTACGCCGATCTGCTGTCCCAGGCGCAGTTCTGGACGGTGCTCGGCAAGACGGTGGGGTTCGCCGCGGCCTGCGTCGTGGGCAGCCTGGTCGTCGGCACGGGACTCGCGGTGCTGGCGAGCCGGGTGCGCTCGCTCCCCCGGATGCTGCTGTTCCTGGCCGCGCTGGGCGCCTGGTCGACCCCGGCGATCGCCGGTTCCTACGTCTGGCTGTTCCTCTTCGACACCGACTTCGGCCTGGTCAACGAGGTGCTGTCCGGACTGGGCCTGCCGTTCGAGCACCACTCGTGGACCTTCGGCACGCTCGGCGCGTTCGGGCTGGTCGCCGCCGAGGTGATCTGGTGCTCGTTCCCGTTCGTGCTGGTCACGATGTACGCCGGGATCAAGGGCGTGCCGGACGAAGTGCTCGAAGCCGCGTCGCTCGACGGCGCGTCGACGTGGCGCACGACGTGGACGATCGTCCTGCCGATGGTGCGGCCGCTGCTGATGATCGCGACCGTCCAGTCGATCATCTGGGACTTCAAGGTGTTCACCCAGATCTACGTGATGACCAACGGCGGCGGCGTGGCCGGGCGCAACCTCGTGCTCAACGTCTACGCCTACCAGCAGGCCTTCGCCGGGCAGGAGTACGGCCTCGGCTCGGCGATCGGAGTCGTCATGACGCTGTTGCTGCTGTCGGTCACCGGGCTGTACGTCCGGGCGCAGCGCCGGAGCGCGGCATGGCTGTGAAGCACCCTGGACGGCTGGTCGCCGAGATCGTCACCGTCGTGATCGCCGTCGTCGTGGCCTTCCCGCTGTACTGGATGCTGCTGTCGGCGGTCAAGCCGCCGGGCGAAATCCAGTCGGCGAACCCGAAGCCGTGGACGTTCAGCCCGTCGTTCGACAGCTTCTCGCGCGTCCTCACGGTGTCGGGTTTCGGGCGGTTCTTCCTCAACAGCCTGCTGGTCGCGCTGGTCGTCGTGGCGTTGTCCCTGCTGCTGTCGTTCCTCTCGGCGGTCGCGCTGACGCGGTTCTCGTTCAAGGGCCGGACCGTGCTGCTGGTGATGACGCTGGTCGCGCAGATGGTGCCGGTGGAGGCGCTGACCATCCCGCTGTTCTTCCTGATGCGCCAGCTCGGCGGCGTCGTGCCGGCGTTCGGCCTGAACGAGCTGGGCTCGCTGGTGCTGGTGCACCTGGCGTTCAGCCTGCCGTTCGCGATCTGGATGCTGCGCGGGTTCGTCGCGGCGGTGCCGGTGGAACTCGAGGAAGCCGCGAAACTCGACGGTGCCTCGCGGATGCGGTTCACCTGGCAGATCCTCTTTCCGCTGGTGGCGCCCGGGCTGGTCGCGGTCAGCGTGCTCGCGTTCATCCACGCCTGGAACGACTTCCTGTTCGCCAAGACGTTCATCATCTCCAAGACCGAGAACCAGACGCTGCCGCAGGCGATCCTGGTGTTCTTCAAGCCGGAGGACACCGACTGGGGCGCGGTGATGGCGTCCTCGACGCTGATGACGATCCCGGTGCTGGTGTTCTTCGTCCTGGTCCAACGACGGCTGGTGTCCGGCATGGCCGGCGCCGTGAAGGGCTGACATGTCGTTCGCCACCTTGCTGCCCCGCCCGGTTTCGGTGACACCGGCGCCGGGCGTGTGCCCGTTTCCGTTCACCGTGGACGTCCGGTCCGCTTCCCTGCCGCCGGAGGGGTACCGGCTGGAGATTTCCCCTGCCGGTGTGGTTCTGCACGCGGCCGATTCCGCCGGGGAGTGCTACGGCCGGGAGACGGTGCGGCAGCTCGCGGGACCGTCCGCGTTCCGGGTCGCCGGGTTCGCGCCGTCGCCGCTGCCGTGCGGGGTCGTCGAGGACCACCCGCGGTTCGGCTGGCGCGGGTGCCTGCTGGACGTCGCCCGCCACTTCCGGACCAAGGCGGAGGTGCTGCGGTTCGTCGACCTCCTCGCCGCGCACAAGCTGAACGTGCTGAACCTGCACCTCACCGACGACCAGGGCTGGCGGTTCGAGGTCCCGTCGTTTCCCCGGTTGACGTCGGTGGGTGGCTGGCGGCCGTCGTCGATGGTGGGCAGCGGGGGCGCGCAGGACGGTCGTCCGCACGGCGGGTTCTACACCGGTGACGACCTGCGCGAGATCGTCGCCTACGCCGCTTCACGGGCCATCACGGTGGTGCCGGAGATCGACATCCCCGGCCACGCGCGGGCCGCTTTGGCGGCTTACCCTTCCTTGGGGACAGCGTCTTCGTACGAAGTCTGGACCGGCTGGGGCATCAGCACTTCACTGCTGTCGCCCGCTGAGTCCACTTTGGACTTCTTCCGGCAGGTGTTCGACCACCTGCTGGACATCTTCCCGTCCCCGGTGATCGCACTGGGCGGCGACGAGACACCGGGCGCGACCGACGAGCACCGCGCGTTCGTCCGGCGGCTGGCCGAGCACCTGGTGGCCCGCGGCCGGACCCCGATGGGCTGGGACGAGGTCCTCGACATCGACGGACTCCCGCCGATGGTCGTCGCGGCCTGGCGGAACGAGGAGGCCGGCCGGCGAGCGGCCGAGGCCGGGCACGACGTGGTGCTGTGCCCCGAGCAGCACGTGTACCTCGACCACCGCCAGTCTCCGGACCCGGACGAGCCGATCCCGGTCGGCGAGGTCCACACGCTGGAGGACGTGTACGCGTACGAGCCGGCGTCGACCGGCCCGCGGCTGCGCGGCGTGCAGGCGCAGGTGTGGACCGAGCACCTGGACAGCGCCCGGCGGGTCGACTACATGGCCTTCCCGCGGCTGTCGGCGTTCGCGGAGGTGGCGTGGAGCAGCGGGCCCCGGGACTACGCGGAGTTCCTGCCCCGGCTGCGCGACCACCACCTGCCGCGGCTGGACGCGCTCGGCGTCGAATACCGGCCGCTGGACGGGCCCCACCCCTGGCAGACGCGGCCCGGGGTGCCGGGCCGGCCGCGCTGATCAAGGCGAGGCTCGGTTGGCGGACAGCGACCTCAGACCCAACCGGACCGAGGTGTACGCAAGGTCGCCCAGCTCCTCCCCGCCCGGCTGTAAGTCGTTATACGCGAGTGAGCCGGTACCAGACCTCCGGCCGCCCCACCTGGCCGTAGTGCGGCTCCCGGTGCGCCATCCCGTTGTCCGCCAAGTACTCCAGGTACCTGCGCGCCGTCACGCGGGACGCGCCGATCGCGCTCGCCGCCGCGCCTGCCGAAAGGCCTTCCGCCGCGCCGGAAAGCGCGTCGGTGATCGCCTCGAGGGTCGGGACGCTCATGCCCTTCGGCAGCGGGGGCTGCTCGGTCGTGCGCAGCGCGCCCAGTGCCCGGTCGATCTCGGCCTGGCCGGTGACCTCGCCCGACGCGTCGCGGAACTCCGCGTAGCGTTCAAGCTTCTCGCGCAGCGTCGCGAACGTGAACGGCTTGAGCAGGTACTGCACCACGCCGACCGACACCGCCGCCTTGACCAGGCCGAGGTCGCGCGCCGACGTGACGGCGATGACGTCGATCGGCAGCGCGGCCGCGCGCAGCGAACGGCACACCGCCAGGCCGTGGGTGTCCGGCAGGTAGAAGTCCAGCAGCACCAGGTCGACCGGCTCGCGTTCGCAGAACCGCAGCGCCTCGCCGCCGGAGTGGACCACGCCGGCCACGGCGAAGCCGGGGAGCCGCTCGACGTAGACGCGGTGCGCCTCGGCGGCCACCGGCTCGTCCTCCACCACCAGCACCCGGATCACCGGCCCGCCTCCTGCCGCGGCAGCCGCACGGTGAACACCGCGCCGCCGTCCCGCCCGACCTCGACCGTACCGCCGTAGCGGCGCACCGCCTGCCCGACGAGCGCCAGCCCGAGGCCGTGACCGTCCTCCGCCTTCGTCGACCAGCCGCGGCGGAACACGTCGGCGCCCTCGGGCACGCCCGGCCCGGTGTCGGCGACGCGCAGCAGCAGCTCGCCGTCGCCGGAACGGGCGGTGACGACGACCGAGGGTTTGCCGCCGCCGCGCACGGCCGCGTCGAGGCCGTTGTCGATCAGGTTGCCGAGGATGGTCACCAGGTCGCGGGCCTCGATGCCGAGCGAAACGTCGTCGATCACCGTGTCGGGGGTGACCGTCAGTTCGACGCCGCGTTCGCTCGCCTCGGCGGCCTTGCCGAGGAGCAGCGCGGCGAGCACCGGCTCGGCGACGGCACCGACGACCCGGTCGGTCAGCTCCTGGGCGAGCGCGAGCTCGGCGGTGGCGAACTCGACGGCCTGCTCCGGTTTGCCGATCTCCACCAGGGAAACGACCGTGTGCAGCCGGTTCGCCGCCTCGTGCGCCTGTGACCGCAGCGCCTCCGCGAGGCCGCGGGCGGTGGTCAGCTCGCCGGTCAGCGTCTGCAGTTCGGTGTGGTCGCGCAGGACGACGACGGTGCCCTGCGCGTGGCCGCCCGAGCGGACGGCGGTCGTGCTGACCAGCAGGACGCGCGAGTCCGTCAGGTGCAGTTCCTCGGCCCGGTTCTCCGCCGACGTGAACGCCTCGGCCAGCCCGGCCGGCAGGCCCAGTGCCGCCAGTTCGCGGCCGACCGGGTCGGCGTCGAGGCCGAGGAGGGTGCGCGCGCCGTCGTTGCAGAGGCCGATCCGCCCGTCCCGGCCGACGAGCAGCACGCCTTCGCGGACCGAGTGCAGCACGGCCTCGTGGTACTCGAAGAGGTTGCTCAGCTCGTCCGGCGCGACGCCGCGGGTCTGGCGCCGCAGCCGGGCGCTGATCAGCCAGCCGCCCAGCGCCCCGACCAGCAGGACCGCGCCGGCCACGCCGAACAGCGGCCACAGCCGTTCGCGCAGCTCGGCCGAGATCGCCACGACCGTGATCCCGACCGCGACCAGCGCGACGACCCGGTGGCGGGCGTCGAACACCGGCACGACCGTGCGGACCGACGGGCCGAGCGAACCGGTGTAGGTCTCGGTGAGGGGCTCGCCGCGCTGGGCCTTGTCGATGGTTCCGAGGTAGTGCTGCCCGATCAGCGCCGGCGTCGGGTGCGTGTAGCGGATCCCGGCCGGGCTCATGATCGTGATGAAGTCGACGTGGGTGTCGGCCTTCACGCGCTCCGCGAACGGCTGCAGGGTCTCGCTCGGCTTCGGCGTGGTCACCGCGGCGACGACACTGGGCGCGTCGGCCACCGTCGCGGCGACCGCGCGGACCTGGTCGACGGCGTTCTCGCCGACCGCCCGCTGCGCGTCCAGGTAGGCGAAGGTGATCCCGGCGCCGGCGAGCACGCACAGCACCACCAGCTGCAGCACGAGCAGCTGGCGGGCCAGGCTCCAGTGGGACCGCACCGTCGGGGGCACCTCCTCATACCAGCACACGCGCTCCCCGGGGTGTCCGAAGGGGACGGTGCGATCGTCACGCGAACACAATGAACACAAGTGAGCCGGGTCACCGAACTGCGCCTACAGTGTGCCGCAACCTGGAACACCCCCGAGCTGGAGGCAACGGTGCCGACACCGACCCCCGAAGTGGCCACCGCCACACCGCGCCGCGACAAGACCCGCTACCTCTACCTGGCCGTGATCGTCGCGGTCGCCCTGGGAATCGCGGTCGGCTTTCTCTTCCCCGGCTTCGCCAAGGGCTTGAAGCCGCTGGGCGACGGTTTCGTCAACCTCATCAAGATGATGATCTCGCCGATCATCTTCTGCACCATCGTGATCGGCGTCGGCTCCGTCGCCAAGGCGGCGAAGGTCGGCAAGATCGGCCTGATGGCGCTCGTCTACTTCATCGCGATGTCGACGTTCGCGCTGGCGATCGGCCTGGTCGTGGGCAACCTGCTGCACCCCGGCGCCGGCCTGCACCTGAACCCCGCCGACGTGAAGACCGCCCAGAAGTCGGCCACCGGCGCCGCCGGTCCGGTCGAGTTCGCGTTGAGCATCATCCCGAAGACCCTCGTCTCGGCGTTCACCGAAGGCCAGGTGCTGCAGACGCTGCTGGTCGCGCTGCTCGTCGGCTTCGCGCTGCAGAAGCTGGGCCCGAAGGGCGCGCCGATCCTGCGCGGTATCGAGCACATCCAGCGGCTGGTGTTCCGGATCCTGGCGATGATCATGTGGGCCGCCCCGATCGGCGCTTTCGGCGCCATCGCCGCGGTGGTCGGCGCGACCGGGGTCAACGCGCTGAAGAGCCTCGCGGTGATCATGATCGGCTTCTACCTGACCTGCCTGGTGTTCGTCTTCGGCGTCCTCGGCACCGTGCTGTGGCTCGGCGCGCGGGTGAGCATCCTGAAGCTGCTCAACTACCTGCGCCGCGAGTTCCTGCTGATCCTGTCGACGTCGTCGTCCGAGTCGGCGCTGCCGCGGCTCATCGCGAAGATGGAGCACCTGGGCGTCGGCAAGTCGGTCGTCGGCATCACCGTGCCGACCGGGTACTCGTTCAACCTGGACGGCACCGCGATCTACCTGACCATGGCGACGCTGTTCATCGCCTCCGCCCAGGACGCGCCGCTGTCGATCGGTTCGCAGATCGTCCTGCTGCTGTTCATGATCATCGCTTCGAAGGGCGCCGCCGGCGTCAGCGGCTCGGGCATCGCGGTGCTCGCCAGCGGCCTGCAGTCGCACCGGCCCGACCTGGTCAACGGCGTCGGCTTCATCCTCGGCATCGACCGGTTCATGTCGGAGGCCCGCGCGCTGACGAACTTCGCCGGCAACGCCGTCGCGACCGTCCTCATCGGAAACTGGACGAAGGAGTTCGACCGCACGCAGGCGGAACGGGTGTTCGCCGGTGACGAGCCGTTCGACGAAGCCACCATGCTCGACGAAGACGAGCACGAACAGGCGAAAACCGAGCCGGAGAGCGAAAAGGTCCCGGCTTGACCCCTTGACGTTCGTGCTCACTGCCCCCGCTGAGCACGAACCACCGCGGGCCGCGGTGTGAGACCCCCGACCTCGCACCGCGGCCCGTTCCACTCCGCCGAAGGCGGCACTTTCATAGTGAAAGTGCCGC